>JAFUZI010000002.1 GCA_017476705.1 Bacilli bacterium | reverse complement strand
TTTATTTTTTTAAATGGGGCGCGATAAGAGGATCGAACTCTTGCATAACGGAACCACAATCCGCCGTGTTAACCACTTCACCAATCACGCCATGTGATACATGAATATTATACATATATTTAATCATTTTGACAAGTACTTTTAATATTTTTTTACATTATTAGATAAATGCCCATAACAAATATACATAAAAACGTACTATAAAACTGGGAGGAATAAGTATGTTTTATAATCAAGATTTCAATAATTTTAGGTTAGATAAATATAATTATGTAAATAATAATTATAATCAACCGCTTTATACTGAAAATGCTAATAGCATGAAGTTATATGATCCTTACCAAGGATTTATAAGAGGTAATATGTTTCCTAATCTCTATAATGGATATGCAAATATTAATTTAGATATTAATCCATCAAGTGAACAAGCTAGAATGCTAACCACTTTAAGTGCACTTGATTTTGCAGCCCATGATATTAATTTATATCTAGATTTATATCCAGAAGATAGAGATATGATTGAACTATATAATAAATATATAAATGAAGCAAAAAAAGCAAGAGATGAATACGAGAAAAAATATGGTCCAATTTTAGTTAGCAATGAGAATGCTAAATATCCATGGGATTGGAATAAATCACCATGGCCATGGGAAAGAGGTATATAATATGTGGTTATATAATAAAAAACTACAATACCCTGTTGATATAAAAAGAAAAAATTTAAAAATGGCAAAATATTTAATGAGCCAATATGGTGGACCTGATTCTGAGATGAGTGCTGCAATTCGTTATTTAAATCAAAGATATACAATGCCTGATGATAAAGGAAAGGCATTGCTTACAGATATTGGGACAGAAGAACTAGCGCATTTAGAAATTATTGCATCAATGATAAATTCACTTATGAAAGATGCAACAATTGATGAAATTAAAGAAGCTGGTCTTGGAGGATTTTTTGCAGAGCATGATAATGGTCTGTTCCCACTTAATCCAGAAGGTGTTCCTTTTACTACTGCTTATATAGAAACAACTGGTGACTTTATAGCAGATTTAGAAAGTAATATGGCTGCTGAACAAAGAGCTCGCGCTGTTTATGAACACTTAATTGATTTGACTGATGATATAGACATAATAAAACCACTTTCTTTTTTAAGGCAAAGAGAAGTTGTTCACTATCAAAGATTTAAAGAACTTAGAAATTATTATTTAAATAATAAGATACAAAAAAAACCTTAAAAGGTTTTTTTCTTTAAAAATATTTCATCCGGATTTGTATTAAATATATTGGCAATTTTAATAGCCATCTCATAAGATAGATTTCTTTTTTTATTTTCTAGTAAACTATAATGTGATGATGAAATATTTAACATATTAGCCATATCATAAATTGTATAATGATTTTTATTTCTTAATGCTTTTAATTCTCTAGTTTCGTACATGTCACTGCCTCCTGGTTGACTACAACAAAACTAAACTATCCTACTTTCTGCTATCTGCTTTTTTTCTTTCACCAGTATTTAATATTTTTTTACGAAGTCTTAAGTGATTTGGTGTTACTTCAACATATTCATCACTATTAATATAATCTAGGCAATATTCAAGTGATAGTAATCTTGGTCTTTTTAAAACAACAGTGTGATCTTTACCAGCACTTCTTGTATTAGTTAAGTTTTTACCTTTTACAACATTTACTGCTAAATCGTTTTCATGAGTATGTTCACCAACTATCATACCTTCATATATATCTTCACCTGGTTCAACGAACATAATTCCTCTATCTTCGAGTCCACCTAAAGCATATGCTGTTGATTTACCATTTTCCATAGAAACAAGTACACCAAGTTTTCTCTCACCAACAGTTCCTCCTGCAAGTGGAGCATATTCTTTAAATGAATGATTTATAATACCATAACCTTTTGTCATAGTCATGAATTCTGTTGAGAAGCCAATTAAACCACGAGAAGGTATTGTATAATATAGTCTTGTTTGGTTCTCAGCAGTTACCATATTTTCCATTTTACCTTCACGATTACCTAATGCTTCAATTACATTACCTACATATTCATCAGGTACATCAATTTGAACGTCTTCATATGGTTCACATTTAACACCATTAATTTCTTTAATAATAACTTCTGGTTTTGATACTTGAAGTTCAAATCCTTCACGACGCATATTTTCAATTAAAATTGATAAGTGTAACTCACCACGTCCTGATACTATAAATGATTCAGAATCATTTGGAGCTATTTTTAAAGATACGTCTCTTTCTGTTTCTTTTAAAAGTCTCTCTTCAATTTTACGAGCAGTTACAATCTTACCATCACGTCCTACAAATGGAGATGTATTAACACCAAATGTCATTTGTAAAGTTGGTTCATCAATTCTAAGTTTAGGTAGTGCTTCTTCTTTTCCTACTTCACAAACAGTTTCACCAACTGAAATATCAGGTAAACCAGAAATTGCAATTATATCTCCAGCTTCTGCTTCATTTATTTCAACTCTTTTAAGTCCAATATAACCAAACATTTTAGCAATTCTAAATTGTTTAATTGAACCATCTAATCTAACACATGAAACCATTTCATTAGTTTTGATTTTACCACGTCTTACAACACCCACACCAATTCTACCTACGAAATCATTGTAGTCTAAAAGTGCTGGTTGGAATTGAAGTGTTCCATTAACATCAGTATGAGCCTCAGGTATATATTTAATAATACTATCAAGTACTGGATTCATTCCTTCAGTTTGAGTAGAAGGGTCTGCTTCATAACTTGATGTACCATTAATAGCTGATGTATATATAACTGGGAATTCTAATTGATCTTCATCAGCACCTAATTCTATAAATAAGTCTAATACTTCATCTATTACTTCACTAGGTCTAGCTGTTGGTTTATCTATTTTATTTACAACAACAATTGGAGTTACACCTGCTTCTAATGCTTTTTTAAGAACAAATCTTGTTTGAGGCATTGTTCCTTCATAAGCATCTACTACTAAAAGTACTCCATCAACCATGTTCATGATTCTTTCAACTTCTCCACCAAAGTCAGCATGTCCTGGAGTATCTAGAATATTAATTCTATATCCATTATAATCAATAGCTGTTGGTTTAGCTAAAATTGTGATACCTCTTTCTCTTTCGATATCATTTGAATCCATTGCTCTTACTTCTACTTCTTCATTTTCTCTAAAAGTACCAGAATATTTAAGTAATTGGTCAACTAATGTTGTTTTTCCATGGTCTACATGGGCAATAATTGCTATATTTCTTTTCTTCATAAATTCACTTTCCTTTTTTAACCTTTGGTATTATAACACATATATATTCTTAAAGTAAAGAAAAAAACGACAAAAATGTCGTTTTTTTAACCCCAAATTTTAATATTATTTTACAACTAAATGTACTGGAATATTTGACCAGTCAATTCTTGAATCATTTGAATTAAATATCACATCTAGTTTTTCTTTAATATCTTCTGATTTAAATGGTTTAACAAATAATCTTAAACATCTATTATTATTTAATAAATCTTTATAATTCTTTAATTTAAACATATAAATTCCCCCTGATTGCCATATATAATAGCACTATTTTACTATTTGTCAAATTTTCATTTTTTCTTTAAAATTAAGTATTTTTAATATATAATTAAATAGAGGTAATAATATGAAGAAGTTAAGTTTTATAGTAATTTGTTTTTTTATACTTACATTAAATATATCTGCAGCTGAAAAGTATAAAGTAACGCTTAATAAATGTGTCGATGGTGATACTGCTTGGTTTATTTTGAATAATGAACTTATTAAAACACGCTTTTTAGCTATTGATACACCTGAATCCACAAAAGAAGTAGAGCCTTATGGCAAAGAAGCTAGTAATTATACCTGTAGTAAGCTTAAAGGCGCTAAAAAAATAGAAATTGAATATGATGATAACTCAAAAAAACTTGATAAATATAATAGACATTTAGTATGGGTATATGTGGATAATTCACTTCTACAAAAAGAATTAATAGAGCATGGACTAGCTGAGGTTAAATATATATATGGAGATTATTTATATTTAAATCAACTAAAAATTGCAGAAGAAAATGCCAAATTAAATAAAGTTAATATGTGGAAAAGTGAAAATGTGCCTGATAATTTACTTTACAATGTCATATTTTTTATACTTATTGTAGGTATTATAATTATTTTTAAGCCAAATAAAAGGATTACTAAAAAAATAATTAGAGAATATAAAAAAAGAATGAAATAATCATTCTTTTCCTAAATTGAAATTTCAACCGCACCACTAAGGTGTGGTTTTTTGATACAATAAAGGAGCCCCACCCACCAAGGAGGACTCTTAAATGAATAATACACAATTGACAGAAAAAAATAAAGTGGAAATAGACATTTTATTAAAACAAGGGGCTGTCAATGAGAAAAGTTGCTTCTATACTTGAAATAAGTCATTCTACTATATCAAGATATAAAGCAGGTATTTATAAAAAAAGAAAAATAGATATTGATGAAAAATATGATACATTTATTAAATATTTATTTGAACATTATGATAGAAGACATCATTCAATAGAAGTATGTATTCATAACTTTAAAAAGAGATATAGAAGAGCTTTATGCCCATCTGTACAACAAACATACAAGTGAATAAGAGATGGAAAGATATTCTTAACAAGAGATAAATTATGTTATAAAAAACGTAGAAGTAAAAATAATAATATGATGGCACATACTGTATAGAGCATGAAGAATAAAACAGTATTACCAATAAGATTAAGGCCTAAATACATAGAAAAACGTAATGAAATAGGACATTTAGAAATAGATTCGATTGTTGGATTAAGAAATGAACGAGCATCAATAATATCAATTGTAGACAGATTCACAAGATATTTATGGCTAATAAAAGCAGAATATAAACAAGAATATTATGCAGCTAATTTAATTTATAAATATATTGTAGATAATAACATAACTGTAAAATCTATTACAACTGAAAACAGATTAGAATTTAATGTACTTGGAATCACAGCTAAAAAATTAGGAGTAAAACTTTATAAATGTGATCCATATTGCTCCTTCCAGAGAGGAACAAATGAAAGAACAAATGCATTAGTTAGAAGATTTATCCCTAAAGACAGTTCAATGAAAACAATATCACAAATATATTTAGATGATATTTGCTTTCAAATTAATAGTATGCCAAGAAAAATGTTTAACTATAAATGTGCTTATGATAAAGAAAATGAATATAAATAAAGTGGTGCGGTTGAAATATTAAAAAAAGTTTATCCATTTGTTCTTTTAAATTTACAACTACATCACCAAAATCAGTTAAATAAGTTATTTCTTTTTCTAGTATCACATTATCACCCTCAAAAAAAACAGCACTTATCAACATAATTTAAGTACTGCTCAATTATTTATTTTTTACGCAACATATCAATTATAACACATTTTTATTTAATAGTGACACATTTTTTATTAGTAATATAAAATAATGTTAATTAAAGCAAAAAAGTGATTATAAAAATCACTTTTGACGTATTTTGTTTGTAAATTGTATAAATATATGTATTACATATATTGCATGACTTACTTCGTTAGTCACGCATTCAATCGCTTCGCGATATTCTTCAGGACAAGTCAAGCTTGCCCTATGACAAGAACTTGTTACACAAGTTCTTACAATTGTTCTTTTCCGTTTGGCTTTTTTTATCTCAAGTCTATTTTTTTACTCAAATTTGAGTATCATTTAGGTCAATACTGACCTAAATGAACGGTTAGGAGATTCGAGATTTTGAAACTGAGATAACTGGACGAACGCCGTAGCCCGTACCGTTGGCATTGCCGGAGCCCAAGTAACCATTCCTATCCACGCCCCACACGAGAGAACCAGAACCGGCGGTTCCTAATGGAGTTGATGTCCAATATCCCCAAGTTTGTCCTTCACCAGCTGTTCCATAACCACTATATGTATTTCCATCTTCTATTGTACATCCGTGATCAGTAGAATCAGTTTTACATTTATTTAAGTTATTATATAACCAGTCATAACTACTTCTAACTGATTCACTAAATGTAGCATGTGTTTGTCCTTTGCTTGGATCATCAAAATAATACCAACTAGATGTGCTACTTGCGTCAAATCCAGTTTTTCCGGTAATTGTATTTACTTCATCAGCTGTTATTAATCTTGGAGTTGCTTCCCATCCACTAGAATCAACTAAATCATCTACTACAGCTTTTAAATTACTTGATTCATATGCTACATTACTCTTTGAATCGTTCCATTTAATTCTTGCTGTTGTATTATGATCTAATATCATTGTGTAGTTATCTCCACTATCATTAAA
>JAFUZI010000050.1 GCA_017476705.1 Bacilli bacterium | reverse complement strand
ATACCATTCCGTCAATAGTTCCAGCATTTACCGCATCTACTGTAAATTCATAATAATCTCCTGGAAAAGATAATGTTACTGAGTAGTTTACGGTAGTTTTCTTTGTATCTATTGTAGGAGTTGAGGCAGTTACACTACCAGATGCAACACTGACATTTTCAAAGTGAATATCCCATGTTGGAGCATTTATTTGTGACGATCCTACAATATTTAAATTAGTACTTAGTACGGCATATCCTATTGATATTACTAATATCATTATAATTAGTATCATATAATTTAGTTTTCTTTTATTTTTATTATAACTATATCTCATCTACACTTCACCTATTATAAATATACCATACTGTTTTTTTATATGCAATTAAAAAAAGTAAAAATAATTTTACTTTTTCTTTCTATTTTCATCTAATTCTTGATAATCTAATACCATGTCAGTAACAACTTCATTAAATACTTCATTACTAATATTAGGTAAATAATTTCTATCCTCTAATCCTAAATTAGTACAAATATCTCTTTCTAATTCTTTTGTAGGATTAATAATAGGATGTTTCTTATCATCATACTTAAATATAGTACCTAAAGGATTATTTAACAGAATAGCTCTTTGACTAACATTAAAGTTATTATAACGACCATTCTTCTTAGACATTTCTAATAATACTAACTTTAATACTATATCATTAGAAAAACTATTTCTTAACCCTTCAATAACACTTCCATGCATATCCATACTATTTATATACTTAGTAACTTCTTTTAATACATCTTCTTTTCCTACATCATATAGTTCATATAAAAAATTATAATTATCTAATACTTTCATACAAACAAAGTCTAAATCATCTTTAACTCCATCAACAGAGTCTTTCCAAAAAGAAGGATTTCCTCTAAAGAAACATAAAGAAGAATACTTTCTAATAATATTATGAATATATTTTTTTTCTGCTTCATCTTTACCATTTAAAGAAGGAGCATAAAAATCATCTTCTAATTGTCCACTTAATAAATGAAAGATAACTGAATCATAAAAACTAACTTCATCATTAACATCAATATCATTTAAATAATGAATTAGATTAGCTGATACCAGTTTATCAATTCTTAAATTACTATCTTCTGCACTATCTCTCTTTTTCATAACTCCTCCTAGAATTCATTTATGTATTCTAATAACTTCAAGAATAAATTAGTATATTCTTTAGATAAACCTTTTTTCTTTAACTTACGTATAGCGATTCTTTTCTTATTCATTGGTAAATCACCAAATATTATATCAGATATTTCTTCTTTAAGATATGTATTAATCTTAAGATCCATCAAGATACTATCAATATCATCATTAATTACTCTGACAGCATCTATTTCAATATCTTTTCCTTTACAATTTATAGTTAATTGACCAATTGTAGGTACATCTTTTACTTCAACAATAAAATCATTACCATCAATATAGTTTTCACTTTCTAATTTATCAGCATTAAAATAAACTGTAACATTATCTGCTTGTTTAGTATTTCTAAATACCATTTTATAATTTCTTTTCTCAGGTGCAATACCACTCTTACCATCAATAGAACGGATAATTACCGTATAATTATTACGTAAATAGTTATAATCAATACTTGTCTTTAAATAATATCCTTCTCTATATAAAGTTGAAATACCATCATCTTCATATAAAGTATAAGTATTACTAACACCAGGGAATATTTGAATTTCCAAATCAGTTGGTAAACCGATATTATTATAATCACTTCTATTAGAAAATGGAATTATAGAACCAGCATGAGCAAATACTGGATAATCTTCTTCTTTAAAGAAAGAAACATATTTTTTATTACCAGGGAATTTCTTTCCTGTAACAAAGTCATACCAAACACCTTCAGGAACAAAGAAACGATGAATTGTTCTGTTCATAACTGGATCTTTAGAATCCAATATAGGGCAAACTAATAATTGTGAACCAAAATAATACTGATTACGATATAAATCATCATCATAAACCCACATATAATTATAATAAAATGGTTGTATTACAGGTGTTCCTGATTTTGTATAATTATAAGCTTCAGTATATAAATAAGGTATTAATCTATGTCTTAAACGTAAATAATCTGCCGCAATATTTTGTGTTTTAGGATCCCATAACCATGGCTCTTTCTTATAATATTTACCACGTGCTCCATGAAAACGAAGCATTGGTCCAAATACACTTAATTGAATATATCTTAAATATAACTCTCCATCTTCAATACCACCATGATTACCACCAACATCATGACTCCACCATGTAACTCCATTATTGGCTGCATTTAAATATAAAAATGGTAGTTTTTTCAAAGATGCCCAACTAATTTCACTTGATCCTCCATATAAAATTGGATAACGATGTGGAGCATAAATTGATCCTCTCGCAAGAATCAATGGTCTTTTTTGCTTATCTCTAGAAGAATCTAAATATAAATAATGATTAAGTGCCCATAATTTAGTAATATCTCCATTACTTCTCGCATCATTCCAAAAGAAATCTACTCCTAAAGCTTCTAATGGATGTAAAAGCATCTTAAATAACACATCTAATAACTTTGGATTTAAAGGATCAAACTGTACTACAGCTGAATTCTCAAGTTTTAAAAATTCTTTAACTTGAGGAAAAAACTGTTCATGTGGATAGATTCCTTGCGTTGGATCAATCACAACCCCAACATGTATTCCTCTTTTATGAAATTCATCTATCATTCCTTTAGGATTAGGAAATAATTCACTATTAAAAGTATAACCAGCTTTTAAATCCTTAAAATTTCCAACATCTCTTATATGCCAATCATTATCATATAACATTACAGAAAGCGGAACTTTAATTTTCTCAAAATGACGAATTAATTCTTTTGAACTTTTTTCATCATATTTATAATTTCTACTCCACCAATTACCTAAAGCATATCTAGGTATTAAAGGAGGAGCTCCAGTCATTTTAAAATAATCAAATAATGCTTGTTTAAAATCTCTATCATACATAAATACATACATATCAAAGTGATCTTGTGGTGGATCAGCTAAAGTTCCATCTTCCATAATCAACTTAGAATATGTATCATCTATAGTTGCGAAACCATCTAAAGAATATAATCCTTTTTCGAAGCTTTTAGGAATAGTCTCATCAACACTTATCATATTACCAAGCATATTTCTAGCTTCAGGATTACCTAAATACCAATCTTTATTACGATCTCTTTCTCTAGAAAGTAAAGTTATTTTTAAATTTTTCATTGGATCAACTTTAGTTCCAACATAAGGTTGACCTTTTATATAAGTAAGTAAAAAATACTTAGTAGTTAACTCTAACATAGTAGCATCTTGTCTTAAAGAAAAATCAGGCATCCCAATATTTCTTTTTCTAATTAACTGTGTTGGTCTATCAACAAAAACACCAGATGCTGAGTATTCCAAACGTACCACTCTTT
>JAFUZI010000049.1 GCA_017476705.1 Bacilli bacterium | reverse complement strand
TTACTTGCTTTCTCACATGATTCAAAGTCACCACATGCATATGTTGCTGAAAATCTCGATGGATATTTTTTTGGTCGATAACAATCCAAAATATATTCAACATTATAACTATTAACAATATTCATCATATGTGATGTTGGTGATGGAAATGTAGTTTCAGCAGGAACATATGGAGCATAGTTTATGTTACCATCGATAAAATCCTTCATAAGTTTTGGCTCGGTAATAAGTCCTTCAAACCCACCTGAGATAAGCATTTTATTTAATTTATAATTATGATAATTTATTATATGTTGCATTCTATTTCCATTTCCAATAAAAACATAAAAATATTCTGGAACATCTTCATTAATATTTAATAACTTCATATATCTTACATCTCCATTCTACTTTAAATTATAATTAAATATTTTTTATTATTTCAGTTAAATAATTAGATACTATCTTAGAACTTTTTTCTAAAAACTCTTCATAAGTTATTTTATTATTACTTCGATTAGGGCTATCTGATATACTTCTAATTACTAAATAAGGAATATTTGATAAAGTACACACTTGAGCTATACTAGCGCCTTCCATTTCTACACATAAAGCATTAAATTTAGTATTTATTTTGCTGCTCATGTTTTTTTCTGTTATAAATATATCACCTGATGCAATAGTACCTATATGAACAAAAGTGTCAACATTTACGCTTTTAGAAATATCTAATAAATATTTATCAGTTTCCATATATGTACCGACATTTGGTATATATCCTTTGACATGATTAAATGCTGTTATATCAAAATCATGTTGTACTAATTTATCTGATACTACAATATCAAGTACATTTACTTTATCAGAAATAGAACCAGCAACTCCCACATTAAATATATATTTAGGATTCATTTTATCTATTAGTATTTGAGTAGTTCTTGCTGCATTTACTTTTCCAACGTCTGATTCTACTAATACTAATTCCTTATTAAATAAATTACATTTATAAAATGTTAAATCATATATTTTTTCTTCTTTAATATTATCAACTAATTTAATAAATTCATCTAACTCTTCCCTCATTGCAAATACTATACCTATCATTTTACCACTCATTTCTAATTGTCATGAGATATTATAACATAAGCAAATTAAATTAAAAAGGAGTTTAACTCCTTTTCTTTGTATATATTTTTTTTACCACACTTTTAATTGGTATTATTTGATTTAGTTTTTCACTATAAAATCCATTTTTATCAAAGTCATGATAATAAGGATTATCATCCTTCTCTATTAAAACTAAATCATTTTTTAAGCTTATCTTTAATTTGTTTAAATCATCATATTTTTTAACTACAATCTTATTATCTAACACATTTGATACTTTAAATTCTTTTTTATATAGTTTATTTATATATTCAACCATTTTAGATAATTCTTTTATTTTTTGATTTAATAAGTAATTATATTTTTCTTCTATATTAGATCCTTTTATATAATTATAATTAGTATATAGTATATCTACTAAGTTACATCCTATATATATTGGATTTAAATCTTTTATTATTTTTTCAATTTCTTTATTATTCTTTACAATAAAATCTATATCATCTATATTACATGCATACATTATATCTACAACTTCTGGTGAGATAATTGTTTTTATATATTTTTTTGGTATTCCTGCAAATACCAACATTTCAGATACTGATGTTGCGAAATTTGAAAATCCTGTAACCTCTGATTTATTATTATATAGTTCTTTATTTAAGTTTGCAACTACATCATATCCTGGCATATCTTCATTATATTTCTCAGCCATTATTGCATCACATTCAAAGAATTTACTTAAGTTATTAGATCTTAAATCAACTACAAAGTTTTGATTATCACTTTCTCTTATTTCTAGAAGTTTTTCTTTATCACTTATTATTATATCATCAGGTATATCTAATATAGCTATGCTTTTTCTAATTCTAGAATAATTATATCTACCAGATTGAGGTATTGAATATTCACTTGCCACTAAAGAAAAATCTGGTGATACTGATATCCATGGAGATATTTTAGCACTTATTCTTTTCCCTGATATATGGCCTATTATTGTATCAAGCGCATATTTTCTTTTTCCAAATGTACATAAATTAGTATATGTATATACATTTTTTCTTATTTCTTTATTGTTTTCTTTACTTTTTAAACATGAATTAAATAGTGATGAATAAATAACATCATATTTATTTAAGCTATTTATATCATCATTATTTATTGCTCTATAAAGTATCATATATTACCCCTTTAATATTATTTTTTATATACTTTTTGTATTTCTTCAGTAAATGGATTTTCGTTATCTATTTCATTATATATATCAGATAATTCTGTAAGTAGTGCGTAGTCTATTATTTCTATATTATCTTTTAATGTTGTTTTTTCTTTAATATAATCAAGTGTATCTATAGCAACTAATCTTTTATTATCAAACATTATATTTCTTGGAAGTTCAAATAATCTATATCCATAATCAGTTATTATTTTTGTATCTTCTATAAATTTTTCTCTTGCTTTTATTAAATTTTCTATATTAATTTGTTCTTTTGGAAAAACATTAAATAAATCATTTTCAAAATATTTTTCTCTATATCCTAATATTAAATCATTTGATACATATAATTCATCTGGAAATATAAATGAATCTAGTTTTAAATCTGATGACATTATTATATTTGGATATTGACTTAAATATTTATCACTAAAAAAATTAGACATTACTTTTAATATTTCTTTATCTTTTGTTAGATAAATATCTCCTTCAGAACCTGAATTTATTTGTTTTTTTATTAATGGATACACATAACTTAAAAAGTCTTCTTGTGAATTAAACTCTTTTATATTTTTCATAGTATTTCCTCCTTCACACAAGATGTATTATAACATAAATATAGAAAAATATATAATTTATAATACTCTTTAAATTGTTAATTTCGCTCTATTGCTTTAACCTTAGTTGGATGTTGTTTTACTTGTTCTAGTATGCCTGTATTTTCAGCATTATTTAAAATATTTAATATATTTTCTTTAGCACTTAAAAGTTCATAATAATTAATACCTGATATTTCACTTAAGGTACTAATTGGCATTGATTCTATATATGCCTTTTCAAATACATATTTAGTTAAATCATCTGCATTATTTAATTTGTATTTAATAATATATATAAGTAAATAATTAATAGTGTTTTTAACTGCTTTTGATGCATTTAAATATTTATTATCTAGCATACCACTATATAACATATCTATTTGTAATGGCTTTAAGATAAATAATTTATCTTTAGGTACATGATTATAATAAATAACTTCTTCTTTTTTATTAGCGTAGCGCATTGCTCTACTATCGATATCCGTCATTTCATATACACCTGTTTTATTACTTTTATTATATATAAATGGATTAGATAAAACAGATTCTTTAGAACTTAAGTCATACGCTATTGTATCACCATCTAGAATAATATTTATGTTACTATCCATACCTACTGCCATGTGTTTATTTTTTTGTTGTAAATAATAATATTTTAATGCTTCTAAATCCTTAGTAAAACTAATCCAATCATAGCTGCCATTGTTTCCATTTAAGATATGAGCATTTTTAGTTGATGTTATATCAAAAAAACTAATTAGATATGGTAGTAATGCATCATAGTCTTTATTTTCTATATATTCTTTCATATGTTTTCTAATTTCTTTTAAAGTCATTTCTTTATCATTAGAAATTGATGTAATTCTAGATAAACTATACTTAACTGAATTTTTCATGAACTCATTAAGTTCATTTTTATATTCACCTTTTGTTAATTCTATTCCATCAGCTGCTAATAAAAAATCAAAAAGACTTTTGGTTGCGAGTTCGATATTTAGTTTTGAATATAGTCCATTTTCTAACGGATTAAGCGCT
>JAFUZI010000048.1 GCA_017476705.1 Bacilli bacterium | reverse complement strand
AATAAACTTTCAAATAAAAAGGCTGTAAAAACAGGTAATAAACCAGGTGTTACTAAAAATTTAGATTGGATTCGTATAAATGAAGATTTAGAGCTTCTAGATACGCCAGGTATCTTATGGCCAAAATTTGAAAATGAAGAAGTTGCATTTAACTTAGCAAGCTTAACTGCAATCAAAGAAGAAGTCTTACCTATAGAAAAAGTAGTATGCTACATAATAAAAAAACTATATGATGAGTATCCTAAAATTTTAGAAAATAGATATGGAATAACTGAGATAACTGAAGATTTTATAGAAGAATTTGAAATAATAGGTAGAAAAAGAGGATGCTTAATGCGTGGTGGATATGTAGATTATGATAAAGTATGTAGTATAGTTATAAATGATTTAAAAAATGGCTATATATCAGGCATTACTTTTGACAAATTTTGTAAAGAATAATTGCTTTAAGCAATAAAATATTCTATAATATAGATGTATGATATAAAAGAGGTTAAAAGTATGGGTGATATATTCATAAATAATCTACCAACACTTGATTTGCATGGGTATGATAGAGAAACAGCACGTGTCGCAATAAATGACTTTATAAATGATAATTTACGCATGAAAAAACCTAAAATTTTGATCATTCATGGTAAAGGAACAGGCGTACTTCGAATTACAACCAAAGAGACTTTATCAAAAAATAAATATGTAATAAAGGCCCAAACATCTATCTTCAACGAGGGATGTACTATTGTTGATTTAAAAATTAAGTAAAAACGCATTTTTTATAAGGAAAAAACATATATTTTTACGATTTGACAAACGAACATAGTTGTGCTATTATAAGCGCCATAAGTCAGATGTATCATCTTTATATATATAAAATGTGATAATTTGACAAAATACTTTGGTAGTGCTAGTATATACGGCATATCGAAAGAGGGGGAATTATTATGTATAATGAAAATTCAAATTTTCAAACTAAGAACATTATTGTTCAATTCTTATTTGTAGCTTTAATTGTATTTGTTTTAATATGGTTATTTCCATTAAAAAGCGATTTAAAAAATTTAAAAACTGCTTCTAATGGTGATGATAGTAATTTAACTGTATTAGTTGATCGTATTTTTAACGAAAACATTATTGCTATGAAAGATTCAGCAAAAAGTTATTATACTTTAGAGAGACTTCCAAAAAATGTTGGTGATAAAGTAAAAATGACTTTAGGTGAAATGTTAGAGAAAAAAATCATTTTACCATTTACTGATAAACATGGTAAAACATGTGATATGACTGCATCATACGTTGAAGTAACAAAATATGATACAGAATATTTAATGAAAGTTAATTTAAAATGTGGCGATGAAGAAAACTATTTATTAGTTTATATGGGATGCTATGATTATTGTTCAACAACAGTATGTGAAAAAAATAGAACTGATGTTAAATCTCCAGTAATCTATTCTAAAAAAACAGAAACTAAAATAACTAACAACCCAACACCACAACCAGCTCCAAGTAAAGAATATATTTATGAATATGTTAAAACTACTCAAGGTTTCTATACTGAAACTGATTGGTCAACTTGGTCTGGAGTTAAAGTTACAGCAGATGCAAATACTGCAGTACAAACTAAAGAAGTAACATCTAAAAAACTAATTGGTTATAATGTTACAAGAGATTATGATTATACAAAACCAATTTATGGTACAAAAACAGTAGCAACAGGAGATACTAAAACTGTTAAATACTGTGCTAAATATGATTATGTTAAAACTGGTGAATATTCATATGGTGATTGGCAATATGTTGAAACTGTATACTTAAGCTATACACCTAATAATACTGATACTGTTCAATACATAAGTGTTGGTGAAAATAGTACAGTATGTGAAGGTAACTGTACAGCTACAACTACTAAAGCATATAAAAAATATGTTAAATCAGCTACACCAATTACAAAATATGAATGTGTTGAATATGGTACAAAAACTGAACCTGTTACAACAACAGTAAAAACAATTACTGGATATGAAACAAAAATCGTAAGTAAGACTCCAGTATATAAAGAAACTAAATCAACACTTTATAGATATAAAACAAGAACTTATCATCCAGGTACAACTGATGTTAAATGGAGTGTTTATAATGATACTACATTATTAAGTTCTGGTTATAACTATACAGGAAATAAAAAAGTAAAATAATAAAGAATTGAAAGGGTGATTTCAATGAAAGATATGTTAATGAAAAAGGTTAAAACTCAATTTGAAAAAATAGAAGCTAAAGTTCAAAATGGTATTGAATTATCTGAACAAGATATAAATGAAACTAAATCAATTTTAGATAATGTTATATCTATGAAAAAAACTGCTGGGTTATCTAATGATGAAATAGCAGAAATTGAAAAAAGATATAATGAATTAACAAATAGAGTTTTAAATCCTGAGAAGAAATATAGTATTAAGTATATTGCAAAATCGTTTAAAACAAAAGTTGCAGCAGCATCTCTTGTAGGTACTATGGCTGTTACTGCAATTGCTTGCAATATACCAAAAGAAGAAAAAGCACCTGTTGTAGAAGCTGAAAAGAATGTTGTTATGACACAAACTGATATTAAAGTTGAACCAACTACAATGGATAGTGAATATAAGGAAATTGCTGATTCAATTGTTTCATTTGCAAATGATGAAATTGCAAAAGGAATGCCTGAAGATATGCAAATTACTGAAGAAAATAAAGCTTCTTTTGCAAAATCATTAACTGAATATTATTTATTAAATCAAATGGATGAATTAACAGATGAGGAATGGGCTAATATATTCCAAAACTCAAGTATTTCTTCAAAAGATTTAATGGATGCTAAATATTCATGGGAATGGATTGATCAACAAAGAGTAGTAGTAAGTAACGACTACTTAGACTATAGTTTATTATTTGATGGTAAAGATGCTGAACTTTTAACTGGCGCATCTGAAATTCTTACAAAAGTAAAATCAAGTGATAAAGCAGTTAAATCAGAAGCTAATAAAGAATTTAAACAATATGTGTTTGATAATTTAGCAAGTGATGATTCTAATATTTTATATAGTGATAGAGCTATGGATACATTTAGAGCTGTTTACTTTGATGCATTTGATGAACTTACAAATCATAAAGTAGTAGATGATGAATTAGAACATGCTATTAATACAACAATTACATGTACAATTGGGGAAAGCACACTTGATGTAGAAGATAAATCTATAAAAGGATTACAATCTGAATATCAAACATATGAAATGTCTAAATTAGATACTAGATTCCAAACTGGTTGGAATTATGTAGCTTTAAATCATGATGATATTAATAAATACAATGATATTTCATATATAACTGATTATGTTTCTGAAAATATGGATTTAACAAAACAATATGTACTTCCAAGTTATGAAGAAACATTAGCAAATATGTTCTTAACAAATACTGGTGCTACTAAACATAAAAATGATAGTGGTATTTCAGATGGTAAAGGTGGACATATTGCTCAAGACCAAATTAATGATATTTCTAGTAAATATGGCTTAGATCCAAATTCCCCAACATTTAAAGAAGATTTTGAAAAATCAGTTCAAGCTGAAACACAAAAAATAATTGATGCTGAAAATGCTAAAGAAAATGAACGTGTTAATAATAATACAAATGACTTTAATAGTGGATATGAAGATGGAATAAATGGTCGTGCTAAACAATCAGGAAAAAGTGAATATTATAATAATGGTTATACAATGGGTTCTCAAGATAGAGAAGCTGCTATAAAAGCTCATCCATCAAACCCAACAACAACTTATGAGCCTGTTACAAATGCACCTGCTAATGAAACTGAGGTAATAGTAGAACATAATTATACTGAAACTATAATTCCAGAAAATAATGTTCCTGCTAATAATGTACCTGGAACAACATTTGAAGGTGTTGATGGAACTGAAGTTATAACAGAAGGCGAGACTACTACATATGATTATATAGGTGCTATAAATGATTTAAAAACACTTAGAGATGAATTATATGCTAGTATAGATAATGAATATACTTCTGGAAGATCAATTTAATTAAATAGTAAAACATGATGTAAATCATCGTGTTTTTTCTTGTTTTTTTTCTTAATTTGTGATAATATCAATAATAGGAGAGACTAGGAGGATAACATGATAAATTACGCTTTTGAATATATTAATGAAAATGAATTCCATAAACTAGAAAGATCTTTAAAAAAGTATAATATGTTGGCCTATAAAAAGCTGTATTTTGATTATTATCCTAGTTTAAAGGTCGGAAAATTTTTAGGAGAACTTGTATCTACAAATAAAGAAAAAAAGACTAAAACATATTCACTTAAACTTCCAACAGATGCAATGTTTTCTAAAGTCCATGGAGATGTTCAACTTCACTATATTGTTTATGAAGAAGAAAAAATAGTTATGCTTGATAAATTAACACCTGAAGATATTTTAACTGAAGGTCATAATTCTGAGTTAGTTACATATAAAGGTGTTATGGTATCTAAAGAACACTCAGACAAAGATTTGTTTAAAATAAATTTACTT
>JAFUZI010000047.1 GCA_017476705.1 Bacilli bacterium | reverse complement strand
ACTTCAACCTTATATGGGTGGAATAGAAGTTATAAAATAGAATCTATTGATTCTATTTTTGTATGTAAATGTTAATTTATGTAAAAGATAAAAGTGTAAAGCATTGTTGAAAAAGAATTGATAATATAGTAAAATTATTTAAGAAGGTGAAGCTGTATGTTAAATATACAAAGTGATTCAAGAAAAATAAAACCTGGAGATACTTTTGTAGCAGTTAAATGCGAAGTAAATGATGGACATAAATATATAGAAAATGCAATTAAGGCAGGAGCTAGTAAAATAGTAGTTGAACATATTGATAATACTTATGATGTTGATACATTACTTGTAAAAGATTCAAGAGAATATTTAACTAATTACCTAGAAGAACACTATAATAAATTTTTAGATGAAATGACTATTATAGGTATTACTGGTACAAATGGTAAGACTACTAGTGCATATCTAATGTATCAAGCACTTAATAAATTGGGTGTTAAAACTGCATATATGGGAACTATAGGATTCTTTATGGAAGAAAAAATTTGTGATATGCCTAATACTAGTGTTGATATATGTGATACTTATGATTTAATTATGAAAGCTTATGATAAAGGATATAAAACAGTTATCATGGAGGTATCATCACATGCACTTGCTAATAATCGTGTTAAAACAATAAAATATGATTATGCATTATTTACAAATTTAACTCAAGATCATTTAGATTTTCATAAAACTATGGGAAACTATGCACTTGCTAAGCAACAATTATTTAAACAGTTAAAACATGGCGGTATAGCTATTGTTAATAATGATGATAAATATAAGGAATATTACTTATTAGATGGTAATACTAATTTAACATATGGTTTTAATGACGCTAATTTTAAAGTAGTTGACTATGATATGTCATCACATGGTACAAAATTTACATATCAAATTGGTAAGAAAAAGTTTGAATGTAAGACAAAATTAATTGGAAAATATAATATATATAATACTTTATGTGTAATATCAGTTTTGACTTGTATGGATTTTAGTCAAGAAAGTATTATAAAGGTTTTAAGTGAACTAGATGCTCCTAATGGTAGAATGCAAATAGTTAATTTTAAGACAAATACAATAGTAATAGATTATGCACATACAGCAGACGCAATTGAAAAAATAATGTCTGCAATTAAACCAGTTATTAAAGGAAAAACTTATGTTGTATTTGGATGTACTGGTGATAGAGATAGACTTAAAAGACCTATTATGACAGAGTATGTTGCTAATAATTCAGATTATTTTATTATTACTAATGATGATCCACATTACGAGGATCCTGCTCAAATAGTTGATGATATGATTAAAGATTTAGATAAAGATAACTATGAAGTATGTCTAGATAGAGAAGAAGCAATAATTAAAGGAATTCATATGTTAAAAGAAAATGATTGCTTATTTATACTTGGTAAGGGTCATGAAGAAGCAATTGTTATTAAAGATAAGAGAATTCCATTTAATGATTTTAAATGTGTTAAAAATTATATAGAAAGAATTGGTGATTAGATGTTAGTATTAGCTAAAGCTATGCTTTCTTTAATGATAGGATTTATTCTATCAATTATAACTGGACTTGTTTTAGTTCCATTTTTAAAAAAGAAAAAAGCTAAACAAAATGTTAGTATTTTCTTAAAAGAAAGACATAAGAAAAAAGATGGAACACCAACAATGGGAGGGTTTATATTTATCATACCAACTATTGTTGCAATTATATTACTTCTTTTACTTAATAGATTAGAGTTTACTGAAAATTTATTTTTAATACTTTTTGTATTTATATCATATGGTTTCTTAGGTTTTATTGATGATTATTTAATTGTTAAAAGAAAAAATAATATAGGTTTAACTGAAATACAAAAATTATTTGGTCAATTAGTAATTGCTTTAGTATTCTTCTTTCTATATATGAAAGCAGGACATGATACGATTTTTGATATACATACACTAGGACTTGCAATCGATCTTAAGTGGTTCTATGGAATATTTATATTATTTATGCTTGTTGCAAGTACAAATGCTGTTAATTTAACAGATGGCTTGGATGGACTTGCTGGAGGACTTTCTTTAATAGCTTTCCTAGCAATGGGACTTATCACATGGTCTTCAACTTGGATAGCAGGTTATACTGAAATTGCAGTATTCTGTTTTATCTTAGTAGGTGCTTTAATGGGATTTTTATTCTTTAATACTTATCCAGCACGTGTATTCATGGGTGATACAGGTTCCTTATCTTTAGGTGGTACTTTAGCCGCTATTGCAATATTAACTAGCCATGAAATTACATTCATTATTATTATGGGTGTATTTATAATAGAGACACTTGTTTCAATTATTCAAGTTGTATCTATTATGTATACAGGTAAAAAAATATTTTTAATGACTCCTCTTCATCATCATTTTGAAAAGCTTGGATGGGAAGAGAGAGATATAGTAAAAACATTTTGGGTTGTAGGAATACTTCTTTCTATGACTGCTGTGATTTTTGCTGTTTGGATTTAAAAAGAACAATTTTGTTCTTTTTTTTTATAAAATGTTTTCTTTTTTAAAATTATGTGTTAAAATTGTTATAGTTAGAATAATCTAAGGGAGGAATACTTGTGGGAATTTTAAAGAAAATATTATCTAATGATGAAGATGTCTTTAGTAATGATATAAATGGTAATGAATATTATGATTTAAGACCTGATGAGGCTTTAAATGAAAATGATGGACATTCAAAAATGATTTTACTTGAACCACGTGCATATTCAGAAGCACAACAAATCGCAGATCATTTAAAAATGAGAAATACTGTTGTTGTAAACTTAAAAAGAGTTACATCTGATCAAGCAAAAAGAATTATTGATTTCTTGGCAGGTACTATCTATGCTATTGGTGGAGACTTACAAAAGATTGGTGGAGGAATTTTCCTTTGTACACCAAATAATATCAATGTTCAAGGTAAGATTACAGAAGATAATGATGGTAAAGATAGATACGACAACGACGATATAAACATAGAATGGTAATTGTATGAGGTGATGAGTATGGAGAAATTTAATCGTACAATACGTGGCTATGATCCTGAAGAAGTAAATAGTTTTTTAGATAAAGTTATTAGCCAAGTAGAAGTTATGGTTAATGAACTTAAAGAAAAGGATACTCGTATAGCCGAACTTGAAACATATGAACTTGAAAATCAAGCATTAAGAGAAAAGATAGAACAATTTGAACGTATGGAAGGTACTGTTAATAAAGCTATAGTTATGGCTCAAAGAACAGGTGATCAAATGAAGATATCTGCTCAAAATGAATCTGATGCAATTATTCAAAATGCTAAGAATAATGCTAATAGAATTATTAATGAAGCATT
>JAFUZI010000046.1 GCA_017476705.1 Bacilli bacterium | reverse complement strand
CTTTTCATTTTTAGTATTAAGATACATTTCTTGATAACTTGACCACATATTATTTCACCTCCTTTTCAAGTTACATATTATACTACAAAACAAAAATACATAGTGATTTAGGGGGTCACTATGTATTGTATAAAATTATATGAAGTAAAATCATTTATATTTACATTTTTATTTCATAGAAAAAAGAGCTATTTAGCTCCTTCTACTTGGTATGAATCAGTTACTACAAAGAAAACACTAGGATCTATTGCTTTTATCCCCTCAGTTAACTTGTAGTAATCTCTTGATGGTACCACTGTTAACATTACATCTTTTTGATGGTTTAAAAAGCCACCTTTTACTTCAAATATTGTCACTGTATGATTTAATTGTTTAATAATATACTCTTTTATTTCTTTATCTTTATCAGTTATTATATAAAATGCTTTATTATTAGATATTCCTAATAGAACTCTATCAAGAACTATACTATTTATATATAAGAATATAATTGCATATAAGGCACTTGTTATTCCAAAGAAAGAAGCTCCTATTCCTACAATTATGGTATTCATTATAAAACTTGATTTAACAATTGGGTATTTAAATTTTTCAAATAATATCTGCGAAATAATTGGAAGGCCTCCACTACTATAACCACTTTTATACATTAAACCATTAGAAATACCATTTAATACTCCTGCGAAAACTATAAGGACAAGTATATCTGTTTTATCGAATGAAAGATTTTTCACTAGTAATGATACTACTTCTACTAATAATGGATAGGCTAGACAAGCAATAACTGTTCCTCTAGTTTTTTCTCTTCCTAAATACATGTAACTTAGTATTAGACAAGCAATTGAAATCAAAAGAATTATTATTGCTGGATTATAATCATATAAATAATAAGTTAATGTTGCGATACCATTTGTTCCTCCTGTTACTAAGTTAAGAGGAAGTAGAAAAATATTATAAACAAAAGCACTTATTATAAGAGAACATGTAATTAGAATAATTCTATATAATTTTTTATTTCTCATTTAAATTCCCTCCAAATACCTCATAAGTATCGACAATTATATAAAAGGCATTTTTATCTATCTTATCAATATCTTCTTTTAATTGATAGTAATATCTTGTTGGTAGAACTGTTAATAGGACGTTTTCATCTTCTCTTTTGAAGCCACCTTTTGCTTTAAGTGAAGTAACTTGATATTTCAATTGATTCATTATGAATTCTTTTATTTTCTCTTCTTTATTTGTAACTATAAAGAAAGCTTTACTATCAGATATTCCTAAAACTACTCTATCTGAAATATAACTTAATAAATATATTAAAATTATAGAATATAGCATATTGTTAATACCTATGAATAATCCTGAAGATAAAGCTATTAATCCATCAACAAAGATAATGCTTTTTCCAACACTAATTTTGAAATACTTGGCATTTATATGATTTATTGTATCTGTACCACCAATTGTATAGCCTGCTTTAAATACTAGTCCAATTCCAAAACCAAATAATAATCCACCAAATAGTGTTGATAAAAGCATATTAGAGGTGTCTACTTGAAGATAGACATTTAAGTTTTCTGTTAGGCGAACAAATAACGGGAATATAATGGATCCTAAGACAGTATTTCTTGTTTTTTCTTTTCCTAGAAATATATAGCTAATTATTAGTAGGAATATATTAGTTACAAATATAAAAGTCGAATTATTTATACCAAATAAATTATTTATTATTATAGCAAGTCCTGTTGTTCCTCCTGGAATAAGGTTATTTGGGGCAATAAAAATATTATATGATATGGATATTATAAAACAGCCAAGCAAAAACTGTAAAAATCTTTTAATATATGATTTTTTTTGAATATAGTTAAGTATGTTATCTTTTTCTATTAGCATTATATCCCTCTTTTTAAATTCTCTTCTATAAATATATCGATGTCACCATCTAATACTTTTTCCACATTGCTTGTTTCAGTATTTGTTCTATGGTCTTTAACCATTGAATATGGATGAAGAACATAACTTCTTATTTGAGAACCAAATTCAATGTTTTTTTGTTCTCCTTTAATGTTATTTAATTCTTTTTCTTGTTCTTCGATTTTCTTTAATAACAATTTGTTTTTTAATACTTTTAATGCCTGTTCTTTATTTTGAATTTGACTTCTTTCGTTTTGACAAGTTACTACTATTTTAGTTGGAAGATGTGTTATTCTTACGGCAGAGTCTGTTGTGTTAACACTTTGTCCACCAGCCCCAGACGAATGATAAACATCTATTTTTAAATCTTTTTCATCAATTTCAACTGTGGTGTCTTGATCAATTTCAGGGGTTATTTCAACTGAAGCAAAAGAAGTATGTCTTCTATTGTTTGAATCAAAAGGAGAAAGTCTAACTAATCTGTGGACACCCTTTTCATTTTTTAAATAACCATATGCATTATAGCCTTTAACTTCTAGTGATACACTTTTTATACCAGCTTCATCACCAGGTTGATAATCTAATAATTGAACTTTATAGTTGTTTTTTTCACACCATCTTAGATACATTCTGTATAGCATGTTAGCCCAATCACATGATTCAGTACCACCAGCACCAGGATGGATTTCTAAAATACAGTCATTCTTATCATAAGGACCATTTAATAATACTAGAATATTTATATTTTCTAAATCATTCGCAATTTGTTCTGAATCTTTTTCTAACTCTAGTATAGTTTCTTCATCATTTTCTATATCTAAAAATTCTATATTAGTTAGTATTTTATCATAGAGATTATTAACTTTAGATACTAGATCTTTTTTAGTATTTAATTCTTTAATTATTTTTTCAGCATTTTGTCGATCTTGCCAAAAAGTTGGTTCTTTTGTTTTTTCTTCAAGATCATTTATTTCTTGCTCTTTAGTTGGTAAGTCAAAGTATCCTCCTAATTTCTTCTATTTTTTCTTTAGACTTTATTAGTTTTTCTTTTAATTCTCTAATTTCCATAATTATCTCCTTTATTAGTGTTTACTAAATTATAATCTTTATTCTCGCCTATATTTTATCATACTTTTTATATAAATGGTATTTTTTTAAAATTAATACATATATTATTATTGAGGAAGGTTCACTATAATGTGAAGATCCTCTGTATATAGATTAAGAAGCTGATTTCAGCTTCTTTTTTTTATTATTATTTTTGAGTTGATAATACATTTATATAAATATAAAGCTCTTAAAATTAATACTGTTTTGGAGCTAATACTTTCATTTTCATCTTTTTAATCTCATCTGTAAATGGAGAATTATCTTGATTTAAATCATGAATGTTTTCTAAAGCATCTTTCCTATTTACTAATTCTTCTTGGAGAAAGTTAATTTCTTCTTCTGTTGTATTAAGCATGAAATTAAACCAGCGATTAATTTCTGGATTATTACCAGTTTTCCAATCAAAATGATCTAAATCAAAATAAATACTGTCTATACATTTATTATAATCATTTTTGTAATTATAAATACCTGGTGATATATTTAATGGACTAATTTTTAAATTTGAACCTTTTATCCTATTTATTGAATCAGTAAACTTCATATTATGAAGCATTCTTGCAGTTCTTCCATTTCCATCTTCAAAGGGATGAATGCGTAAAAATAATAATTGGACTAAGGCACTTTTTATAAAAGGATTAGAATGCGTTACTGAGAATGAATTATCTTTATAAAACTTAATAAAATCATCCATGAATCTTTTAATATCTTTTGGTTCTACTCCATACCAATAAATATCTTTATAATACTTCTTTCCCTCTATTTCTACTGTTTTTAGAGAATCATCATTTGTTTCACGATATGTTCCTATTGGCATTTCAGTAGTTCTATAGTCACTTAGGCCATCTTTCTTTAATACAAATTTATGTAATTCTTTTATCCTGGTATGATTAATCGATAACTTATCAAAAAACATATTATGGGAATTAATCTCCAAGGGGTGTACTATATGATTTTCTATTATATTACTGTATTTTATTTCTTTTTCAAAACAACTACATAAAAATAGTGTTATTGCAAGTTCATCATAATTCATTAATGATTCTAAGTACTCATCAAATAATTTATTGACATATTCCATATGATCTAGGGTACTTGGTTCAAATACAATATTGTTTATATATTCTTTTATAGAAAAGTACTCTACTCTATTTAAATTTCTTCCATCTTTTGGTCCCATAATATTCCTTCTTTCAATAGTGTTTTATTATACCATTATTTTTCTAAAAGAAAAGAAAAAAAGACTAAAAGTCTTTATTAGATATTCTTTTTTGTTTAAATTTATCTACTGTCATTTCCATATTATAGACAGTAAAATATGAAGATGATTTGTGTGTATCTACTATTTTAGCATTTCTTGATAACCAAAAATCTATAGTTTCATTACTACATATGAAGAGAGTTTTTTCAATATTATTCTTTCTTAATATTTCAATTGAATTATTTACTAATTCTGTTGCGATACCTAGTTTCTGATATTTAGGATGTGTTTCTATTAAATCAATTTTACCTATAGTTTTGTTGTTGCTTTTTTCTAATGATGTAATTTGAAATGATAATACTTTTTCTTTATATATTGATAATAATACCAGTAAATTATTAGAATTTAATTCTTCATTATTATATTCTTTTAATTTTACTTTTTCTTTTATTTCATTAAAACTAACTGGTTCTTTTAATTTATCATATTTACTAAATAGACTATTAAAATATAGTATTTCTTGATTGTTGTTATTGTTACATATAAATGGTTTTACTGTCATGTTATTTCATCTCCACTACTTGTATTATTTTTTCTGTATAATTATTAAACACCCATTGTCATAGTTTCTGGTAATGTACTTCCACCATCAATTACTATATTTTGAGCTGTTATATAACTTGATTCTTGACTTGCGAGGAAAGCTGCTAGTTCACCTAATTCTTCTATATTTCCTAATCTTTTCATAGGAATAGCATTGGCAATTCCATCTATTACTGATTCTGGATTATCTGGATTAGATATTTTTGACATTTTTTCAACCATAGGTGTTCTTATATAACCTGGAAGGATTGCGTTTACTCTGATATCATCTTCTACTACTTCAGCTGCTAATCCCTTAGTAAATCCTTGAATAGCAGATTTTGTTGTAGCATAAGCAACTTCTCCACTATCAGCAACCATAGGGCCTGTAACACTTGATAAGTTTATAATAGATGCTTTTCTATTTTTCATATATGGTAGACATGCTTGAGTAACATTCCATGTTCCTTTAATGTTTATATCAAAATGATAATCTCTATCTTCATCACTCATTTCTTCAAATTTAACTAATTTGCAGACACCAGCATTATTAACTAAAACATCAATATTATGATATTTTTCTATTACTTTTTGAACACATTCTTTTACTTTTTCTTTGTCTCTTATATCTACTACATAACCACTTACATTTTGATTATTTAATTCATTTATAGTTTTATCTAATTGATCAGAATAATCAAATATAACTACTTTGGCACCATATTTAAGAAATACTTTGACTATTCCTAAACCATTTCCCATAGCTCCACCTGTTACGATTGCGACTTTTCCATCTAATTTCATATTTTCTCCTTTATTAATTATTTCTTTCTTATTCATTATATCAAAATATTTTTATATTTAATATAAAAAAGATCTAATTAGATCTTTATATTATTATTTTTTTTGTATTCTTTTAATCACTTGTATCTACATCTAGAGTTATTTCTATTTCATAATCTTTATATTTATTTTGTACTTCATCATATATTTTTTTGTATACTTCTTCTCTATTTTTTAATTTGAAATCTATAATTATATCAAAACTAATTCTTTTTTCTTTTTCATCTATATAGAAGCCATGCATTTGAAGTATTCCTTTATTTGAAAAGACTATTTTAGTAATATCTTTTTTTATGTTCATAACTTTTTTATCTTTTGTATTAATTGAGTATACTCCTATTGTATGTAATATAACACCATATTTTTTTAGAATCATTTTAGATATTTTTCTTGATAATCTATCAATATCAGCGACTGTTAATGTATCAGCAACTTCTATATGAATTGATCCTAAATATTTATCTGGACCATAGTCATTTAATACTAAATCATATGCTCCTTGGATTTCTTCTTCTTTTGTAATATCTCTTTTTATTGATTTAGCTAGATTACTCTCTATTCTTACACCAAGTATATTGTTGACGGATTCTTTAATTAAATCAAATCCTGATTTAATAATAAATAGAGATAGTAATATACCTACATATGCTTCAATACTTATTTTAAATAGTAAATAAATTATAGCTGATGCTAATACTGAGATAGATAGAATAGCATCATTAAAGGCATCTGAACCACTTGCAACTAAAGAATCAGAGTTAACTTCTTTTCCTTTTTTCTTAACATATATTCCTAATATAAACTTTACTATAATAGCTGATACTAAAATTACTAAAGTGATCAGAGAGTAATCTGATGCTTCTGGATGAATTATTTTTTTTATTGATTCAACTAGCGAAGTAATTCCAGCATATAAGACTATTGCAGATACAATAAATGAAGTCATGTACTCTATTCTTCCATAACCATATGGATGATTTTTATCAGGAGCTTTTCCTGCTAGTTTTGTTCCTACTATAGTTATAATACTAGATAAGGCATCACTTAAGTTATTTACTGCATCTGAGATTATTGCGATTGAATTTGCAAGTAATCCAACGAATGCTTTAAATGATGCAAGAATTATATTTGAAATTATACTTATTATGCTTGTTTTAACTACAACTTTTTCTCTTGTGTTTTCCATTTTATCCCTCGTTATTTTAGTTTTCTTTGATAGTGAATTTTTTTATTATCACTAAATGATCCTGATGAAAATGCTTCTTGTGGTACTTCTTTTTTATATTCTACTTTCAAGTAAACTGTTTTACTAGAATTAGCTTTTATGATATTAGAATTATCACTAGATGAGATACTATAATCAATATAGTCTGATTCAATACTTAAGCTTTTATTATTTAATTGAAAATCATCACTTGAATCATTTTTAACTAATACTTTATATTGAATATAATAAAAATTATCGATTTCTATTACTCAATCCACTATTTGAATAGTTCATGTTTTCGACTTCTTCTTTTGTACGAAAAGAATCTTGTCCTAGCATTTCATATCCAATATTTAATAATTCATCAATTGAATTATATATTTCATCTGATCTTCCTTCAACAATCAAAGAATCAGTAGGACTAGATAGTCCTGAAGATACAGGAATATAATCTAGATTCATACTATAATCTTGATCATAACCGTTTTGAACATTTAATCTTCTAACACCATTATCTAAAATGTTTTCTCCATAAAATTTACAATATTTTTTAAATTCTTCATATACTTCTAATTGATTAACTTCATTATCTATTTCCATTTTCATATTTTTTCCTCCTAATTATATTCTATCATATTTATATTGTTGTTTCATTATTCTTTAAGTTTTATTTAAACTTTATACTAACAATTATAGAGTTTTCTTCTTTTTTTAATTTGATAATTTATTAGTAATTATACTTTTTTGTAATTATCAAAATCACTTGCTAATATTTTTATCACATCACCAGTTCCTACTTTGATTATATCATTCATCTTACTAAAATTTAATAAGTATGTGTTGTTATAATCGTATAACTTACTCCTAAATTGCAAAAAAGTTATGTCCAATTTTCTGACATCGTATTTTAACTTACCTAAAAGTTTATCTAAAAAAATTTATTTAACACATATTAATATCTTAATATTCTAATCATTCTATTTCTTTAAACTTTTGTAAGTATCTAATATTATATCTCTTAATAATTCTTGATTATCCACATCATCTACAAGATACATTGGCTTAGCTCCATTGTATGGGATTGCTTCTTGCATATTATATTTTTTATTATTATCTACTATTTTTACAAGTAATCTATCATCATAAATACCACCAAATAATACTCCATTATAATAAAGCAAATATTCTCCCATCATAGACTTACAAGTTATATTATCTAATAAGTTTAATTGTTCTAAAACAAAATTCCTATAATCTTTTGTAGTAGCCATCTTATTGCTCCTATTTATTTTAATAATTTTTCAAATGCATTTGCATTTAATATTGTATTTGATACAAATTTTCCTTTATAAAAGTTAGCCCAATTATTAAATACACATGGTGCATTTTTTGCTTTCTCTAATGTATCTATTTTTATGAAGTTCAATTTAATTCCTTTGTCTTTAGCATAGTCAGACAATTCTTTTACTTCATATTCTACATAAGGACATTCATTTGAATAATAAATAGTGAAATCTTGACTTTCAATTTCCATTTTACGAGCTGTATCACTAAATTTAGGTGTTTCTTTATCATCAAATTGTAATGCCATTAATTCATAATCATTAATCGTATCTACAACTTTAAATCCGTAGTGTTCAAAGAATTTCTTATCACCAATAAATGGTTTCTTCTTTTGAGATACCAATGTACAAACTCCACTCATTTTTTTCTTTTTAGCATCTTCAATAGCATATTCTAATAATTCTTTACCAATACCTTTTCCCTTAAAACTACCTGCTACCCATAAGCAATAAATATGCATATAGTTTTTACCATTGATAGGAACCCAAGCAGTTTCTATTGGTTCATACTCAATAAAAATTTTACCTCTTGCATTTAACTTTCTAAATACATGACCATCTTTTAATTTGCCTTTAATCCATTCTTTCTTTTTGTCAACACCATCTTGATGTTTAGGATCACCAATTGCACAACAAATATGTTCTTCATCAATATTATTTTCATCTAAATTAATATACTCATTCATTTTATTTAACTCCTTCCAAAGATTTTATTCCATTAATAATAATATCTAACGATAAATCAAAACTTTCTTTAATTGATATTGGATTACCAAATGAATTATTATTAACCAATAAAGAAAAGCCCTCTAAAAAACTTCTTAAAGTTCTTATAATATGCTCTACATTATTACTACTAATATTTAATGGTTCCAGTATCTTATGTAAAATACTAAATAACTTTGTTGTAGCATTTGCCATTTCATCACTTTTAAATTTGTTATACCAAAGCATTGCTTGAAATACACCTTTATTATTTGTAGTATAGTCATAAAATGCATAACACATTTTTCTTAGTGCATCATAACCAGATACACCAACTGCTGAATCAATTGCCTTTTCTCCTAATTCTTTCCAACCATAAATCATTAGTTTTTCTTTAATGTCATCAAGGCTTGAAATATGGTTATATAAAGATGGAGATTTTATATCCAATTCTTCAGCAATCATTTTTAAAGATAAATTATCTAATCCAACTTTATTTGAAAGTCTAGCAGATGTTTCAATAATTAGCTCATCACTAATACTATTTCTTGCCATAATATCCTCCTAACTAATTACATTATTATTATAACTAATTCAATTAGTTTAGTCAATAAACCATAAAAAATAGGTATAAAAAATTATACCTATAAGGAACGCAATATTACTAAAAAAAGAACTGATTTCTCAATTCCTAATATCTTAATCTTACGATTACTTTTTCTCTTTAACACACTTTTTTTCATAATCAACCCATTTTTTATAATCTTGAAGATTATCAGAATGATCTGATAGCCATCCTGACTTTTTGTCTATTTCATAAAGTTTTTCATATCCGTGCGTTTTAATTAAATATTCCCAACCATCATATTCTATAAAAGCCTCTAGTATTTGTGCATAATCAAATAATTCTTTAACATTTTTTTCATCATTTAAATCTTCAGCATAATATTCTTTTGTTGACTTACCAGTCTCTGAAAATGTATTTGGATCATATAAAAATGCTAATCTTTTTTCCATACTATCATCTCCAATAATAATTATATCATAAACAACTGACTATTTTTAATTGATTTTGTGTTCGTAAAATTACTAAAAACAGAACACATCGGTGTTCTGTCATTATACTTTAAAATACATTTGATTTTTACTCGTTGGTTTATCTGGATTAGTCATTTTTATCAATCCATTTTCTAATGCTGGATTTAGATAATTATCTCTAAATGATATACGAGATTTCATATTTAATTTTTCCATTAATTCGGATGCTGTCATAGCTACTCCAGTTTCCATTACATCTAATAACTTATTAACATATGAACTAACATGATTTGCTTGTACACTAGTACTATCCATTAAATCTTCTAATGTTTCATCAATCATTTTTAACATAAATTCTATAAACTCAGTAGAATTACCATTATGATCACAATTTGCAATTGAAGAATAATATTCTTCTTGATATTTTTTTATTTGAGATTCAATTGGAACATATTCAAAAATTTCTTCCCAATTTGAAAGTATAACGTTTTGCCATAGTCTTGCAGTTCTTCCATTACCATCTTTAAATGGGTGAATAAATACAAATTCATAATGAAATACTGATGATAATATTAATGGATGAACTATACCATTATTGTTTTCCATCCATTTAAATAATTGTTTCATTAACTCATCAACTTGTTCAGGTGGTGGGCAAACATGAATACAATTACCATTTTCATCAAATACTCCTTCATTACCTTTTCTAAACTCTCCAGATTCATCAACTGTAAGATAAGTCATTACACCGTGAATTTTTTTTAAATCTTTAATAGAATATTGATTTACCATTTTTATTAGTTTATATGCTTCATAGGCGTTTTTTACTTCTTGTATCTCATCTTGAGGACCTATTACTTTTTTACCATCAATAATATCTTTTACTTGATTAAATGATAACGAATTTGCTTCAATAGCTAATGATGAATGTATAGAACGAATTCTATTATTTCTTCTTAAAACTGGCATTTTATTTAAATCTTTATAATTATCTAACTTACCAACCTTTTTCATTATACTTGATATTCTATCTAACATAATATTTGTAATATCAAATGGTGGTATGTAATTATCCATATAAATCACCTCAAATTCTTGTAATAATATTGTATCATCTATTTAAAATATAGTCAATCATCTTGTATGTTTTCCTGTATGTTTTCTTGTATGCTAGCAAATATATTTTCTATGAGATATTTTAACATTATTTTGATTAACAAATGCATAGTGAAGTGTTGTATCTATTTTAGTATGTCCTAGTAAATGTTGAACTTGTTCAATAGGCATTCCTTTATCTATTGCTTTTGTTGCAAGTGTTCTTCTAAATTTATGAGGATGTACTTTTTCTTCACCAATTTCTTTCCCTAATTTTTGTAACATTAATTCTATTCCTCTACTTTGTAGTCTTTCATATGGTTTGCTATTACTTACAAATAATGCTTCATTATTATCTATTCTATTATTTAAGTATTCTTTCATATGTAATTTAGCTTTACCATCAAAATAAACCTCTCGCATCTTCTTTCCTTTACCAAATACTATGCATGATTTATTTTCAAAATTAATATCATCTATATTAAGATTAACTAATTCACTTATTCTTATACCAGAAGATGCTAATAAATCTATAATAGCTAAGTTTCTTATATTAGTACAACTATTTCTTAATCTTTCCATTAATTCATCTGAATATGTTTCTTTAATTAAAAACTCTGTTTTTATTTTATGTATTCTTCTAATTGGACTTTTAACTATATAATCTTCCACTTCAAGAAAAGTAAAGAAACTAGATAATGATCTTCTTACACCATCAATAGTTAAATTATTACAATTATTGTTTGATTGATAATATGATAAAAAGTCTCTAATATCATCAGTTTCAATTGTTCTTACATCTTTTCTCAAATATGATAACATTTTATAAATATGTATTTTATAATTTTTAATAGTTAATTCAGAGCATCCTTCTAGTCTTTTAGAATTAATAAATTTAATAACATATTCTTCATTAGATATTTCTTTCTTTTCAACTTCAACTTTCCTATATAACACTTCTTGTAATTTAGACATTTGATAATTATTTAAATATCTATTCATTTCAGAACTTATAGTTCTAATTGTATTCTCATTCATAAACCATTCCCCTTTCAAATAAGAATGGTTTATATTATATATTAAAAACAGATGATAACAAAATCATCTTGTTTAAATTTACGGTAATATCTTAATATTACGATCTCTTTTTAAAATAATTTTTGTTGTTTATTATCATCTGAATATCTATGTATTTTATTCTTTCTATCTTTTTGAACACCACGATGATATTTGATTTCAGGATAACCAAATCCGACAATTAGTTTTATATAATGATCTTCTGGTATTCCTAACATTTTTCTAGCTTCTGGAACTAATTCTTCTAACACTTCTGATGGATAACTCATTATTGCTGTTCCAAGTCCAAAAGAATTAGCAATTAACTCAAAATAAGCAGATGCTATATTACAATTTACTTTTGAATCCTCAGCCCATTTACCAGCACATTTTTCATGAGCAATAAATAAGTGAGGTGCTCCACAAAATAATAAATCATCTTTTCTTACAGTTTTTTCAGACTGCTTCATTTTCTTATAGTAAAAATCACTAAAACTATGCGTATAAATATGTTTCTTTGCAAGTTCTTCCATTTTAGGATATGCAACATTCCATATTTCTTTTACTCTATCTTTATCATCTATTACTGTATATTCTACATTACAAGCATTTCCTCCAGTAGGAGTTGATTCCATTGCTTTTAATATTCTATCTATAATACTTCTATCAACATTCTTATCTAAATATCTTCTGCATGTTCTTCTATTTGTTAGAAGTCTTTCCATATATTCTCCCATTTCCTCTGGAACTGGTGGTTTAGAATCTTTAGGATTTTTACCAAATATTGATATAGCTCCTACAGGGCAAACTGCTAAACAATGCTGACATTTCCAACAACCTCTCCAACCAAATCTTTCAAAGTCTTTCATAACGGGATATCCATCATCACCAAATTCTAATACCATACCAGAGCAAGTATTAATACAATTCCCACACTTAATACATTTAGTTTTATCAACTACAAATCCAGTCTTTTCTTTCATAATTCACTTACTCCTTTGATAACTTCGTTAATATCATCTTGAATACCAATTGCTTTATCTTCAATATCATTAGGAACATTAGCATATTTATCATTTACTCGAATAAGAAAAGCATTAGGTAATTTATTTGTTAATTCTTCAAATGGATAACGAATAATACCTGGTGTATTAAATCCTGCTCCAAATTCTAAAAATAATATTTTCTTATTTTTATTTTCATTTAAAAATCTTTCATAATTATTTGAATGTTCTTTCCAATAATCATCTTCAACAAAGAAGTTATCTTTTCTTAAATTAACTTCCATTGTTTCTCCACATACAGGACATTTAGGTACAAGATCACTAGGCACTCTTACACCATTATTTTTCTCTAACATTTCTTTAACCATTTTAGTATCATCATATAACTTATTATGGCAAGCTCTAGAGCATTGAATTTTTGTTAAAGCTCCTTGTACTTCAAACACTTTATTTGAGTCAAATCCTGCTTTTAAGAATTGTCTATCTACATTTGTAGTTAATACAAAATATTCTTTGTCTTTTACTAAATTAAATAGCCTTTTATAAGTATCTGATGTTTCCATCCCAATACATAAATAATTTATATGTTTAGCCCAATAAGACCATCTTTCTTCTTCAGTATCAAAATCATAAAAACTAGATGTGTACATATCAGTAAAACCATAATGTTTAACAAGTTCAGGAAAATTTTCTTTAAAATTTAAAGTCCCATAATTAACTCCAGCTGCAGTTGAAAGTCCAGCACCTGCTCCAATAATTATAGCATCAGCTTCTTTTATTTTATCCTTAATTATTCCATAATTTTTGGTATTCATCATAATCCTCCTTACTATAAACATTAAATATTACTTTTATATCATTATCTTTTAATAATTCTTTAACTGAATTATAAGCAGTTAATTTCGCTTTAGATATAGGGTAACCAAATAATCCAGTTGAAATAGATGGAAATACTATTGATTTGAAATTATTATCTATTGCATACTTTAAAGCATTTTTATAACAATTACTTAAGTCTATTTCATCTTGTTTAGTAATTTGTCCTCTTATTTCAGGACCTACAGTTGTAATTACATATTTTGATGGAAGATTATAACCATTACATACTAATATCTTCCCATTATTTAATGTTTTACCCTTTAATTTATCATTGCATTCTAATCTAAGTCTTATTCCAGAATATGTATGAATAGTATTATCAATACATTTATGAGTAGGATTAAAGCACCCAAGTCCGTAATTATTTCCTGCATTTACAATAGCATCTGTTTTTAATGTTGTAATATCTCCTAAATATAAAGATATGTTCTTTTCAATTTCAGGTAATTCTAACACATCAACTATACCTTTTTCATTTAACTCAATTTGTAATAATTTATCTTCTAATTTTAATACTTCTTCATCTATTCCAATTGGTTCTCTTAAATTAATCAATCCTCTTAAGAGTTGTCTCTTTTCTTCTATATTATTTGGAATATCAATGTTTAAATATTCCTTATTTTCATTTATAAAATAGTTTAATAATTTATCTATCAATTCTTCTTTCATTGATATTCCTCCAATCATTATATTTGTTTTTTTAATTCTTTATCAACAACTACAATTCCTTTACCATTTGTTTTTCCATTTTCTAAATCTCTTGAGTATTCTATTACATCATCAAATGAATAAACTTTTCCAATTTCAGGTATTATTTCATAGTCATCAATAAAAGTCATCATTTCATCTATTATTTCTTGTGTAGGATAATTTGAATAGAATCCAGTTAGATAACATCCGTTAGGAATTTCTTTAATAGGATCAAATTTATCTAATGTAAATACATTACCAAGTATTCCAGTAGAACAACATATTCCACCTTTATTTAATAATTTTAAGCTTTCAGGAACAGTTAAAGGTCCAACTAATTCTAATATCTTATCTACTTTTTCTACAATTTTATCTTTAATAGAGTTTTCAGTATCAATAATTATTTTATCTACTCCAAGATATTCTAATAATTCATTATGTTTATCACTTCTAACAGTTACTAGAACTCTACAACCTAAACTCTTTGCTAGAATAATACTTGCTATACCTAAAGCTGATGTTCCACCTCTAATTAAAAGTGAATCATTTTCTTTTAGTTGTAAGCATTCAAATAATGAACCCCATGCTGTAAAATATGTTTCTGGAATTGCTGCTAAATGAATCCAATCTAATTTTGTATTTACTTTAAATACATTTTTTCTAGGAAGTAAAACATATTCCTCATAAGAGCCATTAAAAGTTCTTCCCATTCCACCCATAAGAGCAATTACTTTATCTCCTTTAGATAAATCACTATTAGATGGATCTTCAACAATACCAACACATTCAATTCCAGGAACAACTGGTTTATTAAATGTTGGATTATCTATTTCAAATTGTCTAAATAATGCTTCACTATGATTCATACCAAAAGCCATTACTTTTACAAGTACCCAATCATCTTTAACTTTAGGTATATCAATATCACTTAATTTTAAATCTTCTACTTTAGTAGAACTCTCCAATACTAATGCTTTCACTTAAACACTCTCCTTAATATTCATCCAGCATTGTGGATCTTCATTATACATATTTCCAGTTAATCCTTTTGTTACAGCAGGGCAACCTCTACAAAATAGTTTTAATTTACATTTAGAACATTTATCAAATTTATCTATTTGTCTATATTCATCTAATTCTTTACTATTCCATATATCAAATAAATGTTGCTTACTTTCAAATATGTTTCCTACTTTAGATTCCATTCTGCGACAAGCATACACATCTCCATTTGGAAGTATTGTTATATGTCCTCGTCCACAATGACATCCATCATATACAAATCCATCTTTTATATTTTCTGGTAGTTTATATAATCCTTCTTCATAAAGATATAACTTCCATAAATGGTCTTTTAAATTGAATCTTGTATATGTATCTTCGGCAATATAATCTTTATATTTTTGCCAACATGTATCAAGTAGTTTTCTATATTCTAATGGTTTTATTCCAACATCTTTTTCTGTTGATGTAGGACAATATCTAGAAAAAGCAAATACTCTTACTTTATGTTTTACTACTGTATCAATTATATCAGGTATTTCATCAATATTAGTTTTAGAAACAGTAGTCATTATTACTGATTTAATACCTGCTTCATTTATATCTTTAATCTTTTCTAAAGTGGTTTTAAAAGAACCTTTCTTTCTAAACCAATCATGAGTCTTTTCCATTCCATCCAATGACATTTGATATTTTTCTAGTCCATAAGATTTCATTTTCTTACAAACTTCTAAGTTAAGATGAAATGGATTTCCCATTATAGTAAATGGAATATTATCTTTTTTTAATAATTTAAGTAAATCCCAAAAGTTAGGGTGTAAGATAGGATCTCCTCCAGTTAAATAAATATATGGCAGCTTACCCATTTTCTTACACATATTCTTAATTTCTTTTAATGTTAGTTTTATTTCATCAAAAGACATTTCACTTATTTTCTTACAATTATCTTCTGCAAAGATATAACAATGCTTACATCTTTGATCACACATATCAGTTATGTGCCATTGAACACTAAAATATTCCATTACATCACATCCATATCTATTTAAAATCATAACGATTTAATTACATTCAAAAGGAGAATTTTATTATTCTCCAGCACCACATGATGAACCACAAGCTGTTGGAGCTTCTTCTTTTTTAGTTTCTTCTCCATCAGTTGCTCCACAAGCTGTTCCACATGCAGTTGGTGTTTGTTCTTCAGTTTTTGTTTCATCACTTGCCCCACAAGCAGTTCCACAAGCACTTGAAGTTGTTTTTTCTTCATCTAAAATGTTTTGAGCTGTCATTTTAGCACCACCTTTCTTGTTGAAGTTTTCACTTCATATATTATTTTATTAGAATAACGTCAATTTAAAAAGTAGGCACTTTTTTGTAACCTACTTAATCTATGATATAATTATATACAGGTGATGTTAATGGATAATAATTATGGTAATATTGACTATGGAACATATAAAGATGATTATGTAATAACTGCTTATGAATTAATTAGTAATAAATGGAAATTAAAGATATTAAAATATATTAAACCTCATAGACCAGTTAGATACGGTGAACTTTTAAATTATGTTGAAGATATTACAAAAAAAGTATTAACAGATAATTTAAAGAGTTTAGAAGATGATGGATTAATTACAAGAAAAGTCATTTCAGAAAAACCATTACGAGTTGAATATTCATTAACAGAAATTGGTACAAAACTCAATCCAATACTAAAAGAACTTTATAATTTTGGATATTATTATAAAAATAAAGACAATATAAAAACTATTTCAGAAGATTGAAATAGTTTTATTTTGTTTTAAAAGGAATCGGAATATTACTAATTTCCGATTATTATTTATTATCAGAAATTGTAACAATACAAGCATCTGCCATTGCTTGTATTGTTATATCTGTTCTCTCTCTTTTTATAACATTTTTAATGTTTAATTGTAATGCCATTTTTATGTATGCACTTTTCTTTGATAAATAATAACCATTTTTATATGTCATTAATCTATCCATTAACTCTTCATCAGTTTCAGGTGGATTATCAAACTCTAAAGATTTAATTATAAATTTTTCTACTTCATTTAATTTATCATATGATGCTTTTACTTTCTTTAAAAGAATCATGCACATTTCTATAGATTTATCATAGTTTTTTCTATCTAAGGTAATTATGCCAGTATTTGTTTTTGAAAAATATGAGTAATTAGTAGCAAAATCATAGGTCATTGTATAATCTTTAACATTTTCATCAATAAAAATTTTAAACTCCAAGTCTTCAGTTATTTCATATTTCAATGCCTCTTGATACATAGCATGAACTAACATATTTGTAGATAATATATCTACTATTTCAGCAAAATCATTTTTTAGTTCAATATAATCATATTGTTCAATTATTTTGTTAGATAATGTTCCTTTATTATCTAGTAATTCAGCTTGTAATTTACCATCCTTTACTTTAATCATTTTACCACCCTTACTTCTAAATACTACGAAAAAAGGTGTCAATAGTATTAAAGTGTTTAAATACTACCGACACCTCTAAATAATTCATTATAAAGATTTATT
>JAFUZI010000045.1 GCA_017476705.1 Bacilli bacterium | reverse complement strand
TTTTCAATAAATTTAGGTTTTATTATTAATATTGAATTAACCTCTACTCCTGGATATTCAACATTATTTTTAGGACATATCTTGTATCCATCTAATTTAGAATAATTAATAAATGTGACTTCTCCGTTATATTTTTTTCTAGCTACTATATAATTTTTATTCACATTCATCACTCTTTTCTAATAAATCAGGTCTTCGTAACATTGTTTTTTTAATTTGTTCATCATGTCTCCATTTCGCTATATTAGCATGATGCCCAGATAAAAGAACATCAGGAACCTTCATTCCCATAAAATCAATTGGTTTAGTATATACAGGATAATCAAGTAAGTTATTGTTGAATGAATCATTCTCGTGTGAATCACGCTCTATTACACCATCAATTAGTCTTGTAATACTATCTATTAATACCATACTAGCTAATTCTCCACCTGTTAAAACAAAGTCTCCAATACTAACTTCCATATCAACAAAACTTCTAATTCTCTCATCAAATCCTTCATAATGTCCACATAAAAGAATTATATGTTTATAGTTTTTAAATTCATAGGCCATCTTTTGATTATAGGTTTTACCTTGTGGTGTCATCATTATAACTACAGAATCATCTGTTTTATAGTGATTGATTGCTCTATATATTGGTTCAGGCATCAAAACCATGCCTTCTCCACCACCTATTGGATAATCGTCTACTCTATTATGTTTATCAAGAGTAAAATCTCTAATATTATGCACATTGATTTCAACTAATTTATTTTCTCTAGCTCGCTTTATTATAGATGAATTTAAAACTCCATCATACATCTCAGGAAAAAGAGTTAATACATCAATCTTCATCTATTAATCCTTTAATATTTTCTATTATTATTTTTTTATTTTCAAAATCAATGTTTTTTATAAAATTATCAAGTTTTGGAACCATATATTTTTTAGTATCATTTTCAATTACTAATATATCATTATATCCTTTTAAAATGCCTGTTACTTTTCCTATAAATTTATCAGTATAAGCATCTAGCCCAATATAATCTTCATCAGTAGTAATACCTTCTATATCGCTTTTTAAAATATAAACATCTTCACCTTTATATTTTAATACATCATTTATATTACTTATTCCATCAAATGTTACCATGTCAAAATTTTTATGAACTCTATATGTATTAATAGTTTCTTTTTGTTTACTAGATCCAATATATAAATTAAATCCTTTAGTAAATACTCTATCTTTATAATCTATATCTGATATTATTCTAACTTCGCCTTTAATACCATGAGTATTTACAATTTTACCTAAATATCTATACATATTAATCACTTCCAAGTTCATATAGTATTATGCTTGTTGCAACACCTACATTTAGGCTTTCACAAGTACTATTCATTTTTATATATATGAAGTCATCAGAAAGAGATAAAATACTATCTTTCACTCCGTTTCCCTCATTGCCCATTATTATACATAATTTTTCTAATTTTTCAAGAGTTTTAACATCTTTTCCTCCAGTTACTTTAGTTGCTAATACTCTATATCCATCTTTTTTTAAATTAGGTATTATTTCATTTAAATCACATCTTATAATATTTACTTTAAACATCATTCCTTGTGTTGATCTAATGACTTTAGGATTATATAAATCAACACTATTATTACTAAGTATTATTGTATCAAAATTAAAAGCAACACTACTTCTAATAATTGTTCCTAAGTTACCTGGATCTTGTATATCATCAAGTACTACTACCTTATTTCCTATTTTACTGTTATCTATTTTTTTACACACTCCAATTATATTTTGAGGTGTTTCTACATCTGATAAGTATTTAAGTATCTCTTCTGTTGTATATATAATATTACAGTCAAAATCTATATCAACATCTTTAAGTACTAATACTTCTTTTAAAATACCAGCATTATAAGCTTCCCTTACTAAATGATATCCTTCAACTAAAAATAAATTCTCTTGATCTCTATATTTCTTAGTTTTAAGTTTATTTAATTCTTTTATTTTTTTATTAGACAATGATTCAATATACATAAATATCACCTATTCAATTATACCATGATTAAGTCATTAAAAAAAGGTTAATTAATTAACCTTTTATCAAACATTATTTAATAGATTAATAAATAATTGCAAAGCATACAGCTATATCAATGCCACTAATATCACAGTCCACTTTGCAATATATCCCAAATTATTAATTATGAAGTTAAACACCTTTTTAAGGTTATATCATATAGTTTTTTTGTATCATTTTTTATTTAAAAATTATAATATTACATTTTATTTGCTTTTCTATCCTGTGCCTACACTATCATTCGGCACCAATACCCCCTCATCATTAGATGAGGGGGATAGGGATTCAAGATTAAAAGATGACGAATCATCTTATGATGGCGTATTACCTGATCCAATTGGCTCACTACTAGATGATTCGTTCTCGGGAGCAACCAAGCCATGACAGGCAGCTGTACCACTGCCAAGGGCACCGCACACAGTCACGCCATCGCTCACGCTCACAAGGCCACCAGAATTCGCACCCGCACCAACAGAGTCATCGCTACAGTAAACGCCGGAAGAATCGACATTGCAGCTATCATTTCCAAATGTATTTAGTAATAATGTTTTGTTTTGTTCATATTTAGAACCATCTTGACTTCTCTCCAAACAAAATTCTTGCCCATTATGTTTACCACATGCATCAATCTTTTCTATAATACCATTTGAATTTAATGTATATTTCAAATAATACTTCCAACTTGCATCTGGACTTGTTTTATAATCTAAATCTGGTGTTTTAAAATTTTTTAAAACGCACTGCTCATTTGAACCACCACTTTGATTACAATCCGCTTGTGAATTGAATGGAATACCAACATTCATATTTGTCCAAACATATTTATCTCCCATATCTTTATTCGCATCTATTGGGTATCCTACATGTGTTCCACCATTTGCTTTACTATATACATATCTTGGATATTTTTTCCCACTTGGTTTTTTAACTCCATTAGAATAACATGTATTTATAGTATCATCATCCATTTTATATATATATCTTTTTCCTTTTTTAGTAATATTTACATAAGCTGATTCTAAATCAAAATTCTCATT
>JAFUZI010000044.1 GCA_017476705.1 Bacilli bacterium | reverse complement strand
TTGCATTATGATATCATCTAATTCTGAAATACAATCTAAAAAAACTATTATTTGTAGCAAATTTTCTACAAATTCTACTCCTTTTTCTACTTTCTTTTTTAACGGAAAAGAGAAAGACTATGAAAGTGGCTTTCATTACTATGGTTCAAGGTACTATTCTTCAGAAATTTCTATGTGGCTTTCAACAGACCCAATGGCAGATAAATATCCATCATTATCACCTTATAACTATTGTGCAAATAACCCAATTAAACTTATTGACCCCAATGGCACAAGTATATGGGAATTCGATGAGAATGGAAATTATCTGAGAACTCTACAAGACAATTGGTGGCACAATGGTTTCGTTGGTCATAAAGGACGTATTGTGAATAGCGATGGTGAGATTATAATGAAGTTTAAATTTTCTGATCAGTTTAATGATTATGCAGATTTGAAAACAGGAAATTTATACAAAATACAAATAGTAGAAGAACAGGATATTATAAAAATGCTATCTAAATCTGGAGCATTTGATAAGAATAATAAAGTATCAGGTTTGTCTAAAAGATATGACTACATATTAAAAGAAGGATTAGGCCTCGGAAAATTTGATTTTTATGCTAAAGCCATACCTGATATATATGGAGATGACGCATATATGAAACTATATCTTGTAGATGGATATGCATATAATCCACATAATTTTGGAAATTTTTTATTCGGAGCAGCGGGTAAGGCTATAGGTTTAACAGAATTTGAACTGAGATTTGGAGCGCATTTCAATAGTCTATTCCATGCTGAAGATAATGGATACCCTGCTCAATTTGATTCTCCAGATGATCAACGTTCTATTCATAATGGAGTTAAGTATGCAAAAAGAAGAAATTATCAGAAATTGTATTATAAGGTAATAATAGGACCTCTTGAGGGTAATTAGTTATGAAGAGAATATTACTTATATTTATTATTATGATATTTGGATTATATAGTTGTACAAGAGATAATCCTATTACACATGAAGATTTTTCTTCTTTTCGGCATGTTGATTTGCTACGTAGAGGTGTTAGTCCTAATGGTCATACTATGATTAGCATGTTATCTCCAACATATCAAAATAAATTTAACGATATTCATCTTTTTGGATTTATTATTAAAGATACAGCAAATTTCGAAATTTTAAACTACGATAATGTAGATTTTGATTCCTTATTTATTTGTAATAATGTTAAGAGATTTTTTTTATTAAACAATATTGTGGAATTGCATGGAGATACATTAGGAAATATTTATATAGATACTAAAAATGGAGAAAAGTTATATTATCTTGTTAATAGAAAAGCAGATAAAAAGATTTTTAGATACATAGGGAATAATTGGTATAAAAGAAAATAAAGTAACATTATCATGTCATATAAAGTAATTCAAAAATATTCATTTTAAAACTAAATTTGTAATATTCCAAATTTTTATTGTTACTTTACATTTTTATTAGAAAGTAACGATAAAAATAGTTTTAAAAAGTAATAACAAAGTAAATGTTTAAAATAAACTCATTGCAAATTTTACAATATAAGAAAAAAACATATTAAAATAAGAAGACAAAAGGCAAAATAAAAAATTAATCACGCAAAAGAATTGAATAATATCAGAAAAGAATTTACCAATCACGCACATTAATTTTATGAAACGACTTGTTATATTTTTTTAAGAAAGTAATGTTATTTTGGAAAAACTTTTTAATTTTGCAAAATGATATTGTCCTATATTCAAATATCATTTATAGATGGTCAAATTTGTAGTAATTTCTCAACAAATTCTACTTTCTTTTTTAACGGAAAAGAGAAAGACTATGAAAGTGGCTTTCATTACTATGGTTCAAGGTACTATTCTTCAGAAATTTCTATGTGGCTTTCAACAGACCCAATGGCAGATAAATATCCATCATTATCTCCTTATAACTATTGTGCAAATAATCCAATTAAACTTATTGACCCAAATGGTGAAGAAATTTGGGTTGCAAAACAAGACAATGGCACATATAAAATAACTAACGGTATTCAAAATAAAGATAAAGGAATATATTTAATTAATAGTGACGGAAGTCGTTCAAATAATAAAATTGGACAAGCATTAACAGAATATTCTTTCTTTAACGATAAGAATGAAGTTGTAAAAGATGCTATTTTAAATCCAAACGATAATTCAGGTAAAAGATTTATAGATAATATAGACAAATCTTCCATTAATGTGGTTGAGTATGCATTAAATGCTGGCAATGAGGGAAAATATGATTTTAAACATTTAGGATATTCAGAAGACAATGGAGAAAGAATAGTCCATTATAATAGAGGAATGAAGTTAGATGGAATAAAAGGTGTAGAAGGTACGAATGTATATGGGTCGGCAAGAGATGTTGGAAATTACGTTGCAGGTATGGTGTCTGCAAAAAATGGATTAAGTTGGTTGCACACAAGAATGGCTTTTGATGCATATCAATCCTATAAAAGCAAAGGGCTAAATATAGAAGCACCAGTTTCACAATTAGCACAGTATTTAGGCTTTAAATCTTATGGAGGGAATTGGAATTATTTGGCACCAGTTTCAACCTTTAAGATTTTTTCCAATTCATTTAAGCGATTGATAAAGTAGATTTTATGAAAAGGTTTATCGTAGTATTAGTCCTATTACTTTTATTTGCATCTTGTACATTCCACGAATATTATTATTCACCACAAGGTAGGTGCATTACGGTAATAAAAAAGTGGGGAAGTAAGTACAGTTGGTTCGTTATGCCCTATAAATGGGCGAATAGAGAAGTCCCTAAGCATAATTTTATAGAAATTAAAGAAAATTCATGGTTAAGAATATATTGGATAAATGACTCTATATTATATATATATAATGAGATTCCTATAGAAAATGATATTAGATATAAAAATTCAAATGGAATGGATTTTACAGAGAAATATATAATCTATGATATCAATAAAAACTTTAATTATATATACGATATAGCCAATCCAACTATTGATACTATAATTACTAATACAAATGGTGTATATGATACATCTATCATTCTAAATAGATTCGGGTTAAAAGACACAAATATAGATTTTCTTATGATAGATTTGGGAACCCCTATTCATTAATTTTATAACACCGGCAACTTTTTAATTGCTTTAAGTTTTGTAGAGTTTAAAATATCGGCATATTCTTTTGTACTGCTAATATCTGAATGACACATTAAACGTTGTGCCGTATATATTGATACGTCAGAAGTTAAAAGCAAAACACAGAAAGTATGTCTTGCCGTATGAAATGATATATTTTTCTTTATTCTCGCTTTCTTACACCATTGCTTTAATGTTGTATTGACTGTCGGTTCTGTTTCCTTTTTAAATACATTATTTCCCATGCGTTTTATTGATTTCAATATATTTACTGCCGTTTGACTTAACGGCAATAATTCATTTGTATCGGTCTTCTGTTGATGATATTCTATATAAGTATGCGATTTATCTTTTTTGATATTACTCCATTTCAAATTTGACACATCGCTATACCTCAACCCGCACGCAGCGGAGAATAAAAACATATTTCTTATATTTGTATGTTCATTTGGTATATCTGTGTTATACAACCGTTTTAATTCCCTTGCGGTCAAAAAACTTTTTTTAATAGTTTCTTTCTTGGGTCGCTTTACCCGTTTTAATATTCTTATATCAAAAAATTCTTCGTGATAAGCATGCCTTAAAACACAACAAAGTTTTTGAAAGTATAAGCTTATAGTATTTCTTTTCAAATCTTTTGTGTTTAAGAAATCAATAAACTTCTGCAAATAGGCTGAGGTTATATCCCGTATTAAGCAATCACCATATTCTTTTAGATAATTCAGAACGTGTAAATATGTAGTTTTTGTCTTCTCCTTGACGGAACTTGTATTCAGATACTGCAAAAGGTATTCACAAATACTGATATTATTTTTTAAAACCTGCTTACTTTCAGAAATTTCAGTCGTTACTTCTGTTTCAAAAATATAATCCTGTTGATTATTATCTGTTGTTTGTATAGATAAGATAATCTCTCCTATTTCTGCAATTTGCACACTACAAACTTTTACTTTGCTATTACTTCTCAATACTATGTTCATTGTTATTTTGTATTATTTTGATTCTGCAAAAGTAACAAGAAAAATATATAAGATTATTAAATTTTTTATCTATTAGCAAAATAAATGAAAAATATTTATTTTACAAAGTAGTGTTTCTCAAATTCATAATAGTCGCCGTTTCCGTTGCGGTTAACAATAATTCTTCCTGACAGTTTTTTCTCTCCTTTAGTAAGTGCTTTTTCAGAATATTTGAAAACAAAATTATCCGGTATTGTATAAACAGAATCGTCCTCCGTAAATTTAATCTGTATTGGCATATAAAAATCATTGACAGCAGTAAATATGTTGCAATTATACATATCTCCGAGTTGTATTGTGTCTTTCTGTGCAATAACAATGGGACAAATCATATCGAAACTGTAGTAATGATTATTATTCTTTATGTTATAAATAGATAATAATTCTATAAAACGTAAATAATCTTTCTTATTACTTTTTGCAATATTGTGATATAATGTCCTCAATCCGTCATTACTATTGCCAAAATACATTTTATTTACATTAATAAACTTAATTATAGAATCATTATTATTATGTGTATAGCAATATTCCGTCAGGGAGTGAAGCTCCTTTATTTTCAAAATCTCATTATCTGAGAGTTCTTTCTGAATTAGGCTGTTGACAAATGTATTGAACTGTCTGCGTTCTTTGTTGATGTTCACAACAGTTATTATTAGAAAGATATTTACGAGAGCCAACAAGATAATAATTATTTTTTTCATTTTATGTAATCCTTCTGTATTGATATTATTGGTTTATTTTTTTCTTGCAGGGTCTTTACTTTTCTTATAGAATCATTCTCATCTGAATAAATCCATCCTGATTGAGTAGAACTACGCTCACTCTCCTTGTATATAATAACACCTTTTATAATTGATAGTTTACATGTAAATTTCATAAGTTTTAGGGAAAAGTAACGTTTGCTGTTAATATACATAAATCCTCTATCCAATTTTTTACCGTTTCATTGATAGTATAAAGAAATTCTTCATCTTCGTACTGGATAGTATTTATTGTATTATCATATTTCACAAGTATAAACCCTCCGTCAGTCTGTATATAACCTCTTTTTTGTGAAGATTCAATAATTTTTGTTGATTTTTCTATAAAAAAAGTTCTTATTATATCTTTTAACCGTATGGATATGTCCGGATTAAATATAACGGTATCTATTTCTGTAAACATAAAAGATTTTCTTTCATAACTATAAATCTTTTTGGTAAACGTTATTCTGACAGAATCATTATAAATCGCATATTCTATAGACGGACTTACATCACAGAAATTAACAGAATTTATAAATATTGTATCATTCTGACATTCTGTCTCAAAAAATATAAAAAGTGATGTAACAAATATAAATATATATAATCTTTTCATTGTCGGTCTTCTTTCTTTTTATAGTTTGATAATTGAGTTTTATTAAATCTTAGATAATCCTCCGTAACATGTATATTATTTTGTTCTACATAATTTAAAACATTTTCAAATGCCTTACTATGATTTTTGTTTCTATCACTGACACCTTCTATGATATGAGAATACCATTCATGCACAATTATTGACATCTGAAGATTTTCTACTGTATGTAAATATGAATTAGATTTATTTCCTCCAAAAATAGTTTTATTTGGCATAGTTGTAACCCAATTGGCAGATCTACTTTCTACTTTATTGGGGTCATACAAAATGTCATTAATTTCTGATAACGAAAATATTTTTCCAAAAATATCATATCCGTTCATTCTTGAAACAACATCCGTCCAAATTTTAGCGATTGCTTCTGGTGACATTCTATTATATGACCGTTCTAATATTTCTTGCCCTTCAACCATATTAAATTTCTCTGCAGACATTTTGGAAAAATCTTCATTTCCATCATAAATATATATAGTACCAGTAAAACCTTCTTTTGTTGTGCCTTTAAATTCTCCATTTGAAGAATAGACTGGTTCCAATTCTTCGCCATTTGGGTCAATAAGTTTAATTGGATTATTTGCACAATAGTTATAAGGAGATAATGATGGATATTTATCAGCCCTTGGGTCTGTTGAAAGCCACATAGAAATTTCTGAGGAATAGTACCTTGAACCATAGTAATGAAAGCCACTTTCATAGTCTTTCTCTTTTCCGTTAAAAAAGTAAGCAGAACTTGTAGAAAAATAACTACAAATAACAGTTGTTCCTTTTGATTGTATTTCAGAATTGGATGCATTCATGGTGCAAAGATATAAAATTTTGAGAAAACAAAGTTATTATTTTGAAAAAAGACAGGATATCATAAGGAAAATTTAATATACGTGATTAATTTGTTCTTTTCGCTCTTTAATTTTGACCATTATACCAATTTCAATTTTTCTAATATGCAGTATCGTAAAAGAATGCACCAACTAAGAAACCCTTCAGGACAAGTTTTTATCATTAATTTTGTCCTTTAAGTTACAAGATTAAAATTAGACTAATACAAAAAAGTTCTTACTAAGGTAATTTTTAAGGTATCACATTATTGTATGAAAATAAAATAATTACATTTAAAATCAGACTGTTTCTTAATTATATATTTATCGTTTATTTTAAATACATCATACAATATATTATGTTTTTTGATATTATTTAAATCTAATAAAACTTCACCAATTTTTAAAGAATAGTTTTTATCTTTTTCTATCATTGCTTTATATAACTTATTATTTAACTGAATAACTGCCATTTGTGTCATTCTGTCATAATAAAGAAATTTATAAAGACATTTTGTATTGTCAAACAAAATGTCTTTGATTGAATGAGTATTGATATCATAGAAGTAGGGTATTTCATAAAAATCATTTAGACCGTCAAAAACACCAGACACAAGTATTAGTGTATCATTAGAATACTGAAACATATACCCCTCAAACTTACCTGACATTTTTCGTAACTTATATATTTGGTTTAATTTAAGAGAGTAATGAAATAAATAATTTGAATCGCAATATACCAAATTAAAATTATTTGGTATTATAAATTCGTTATTGTTTTTTATAAGTTTTAATTGTCTGATTTTTTCAAAAATTTCTTGTTTATCTCCATTATAAATAGTTGATTTATTGAATGGATATATAGATTTATAATAAAGTTGAGTAACTTCATCATAGAAGAATAAGGAATCTTTATCTATGCCAATATACAACTTAGTATATTTTTTTTCAATTTTATCTTTAGTAATAATATTATAGATACTCACACTATCTATGATATTTATGGTATCATTTTCTATATCATAAAAACATACAATATCATTCTTGCCTGCAATCATTGATTTTAATGTACAAAGTATATATCTATCATTAGAAAAAGGATTTAATTTTGGATAATAATCAATAATATAGTCTGATGTCAAAGAACATTTGACTGTATCAAATATAATAGAAGTATTTTGGCAAAAACATATATAATGCCACCCTATAAATATTATAATTAAGATTGTTTTTATTATTTTCATGGTGTAACTCTTATTTCTTGTAATTTTACTGTTGGCAACTTATAAGCATGAATAAAAAAGAATTTTGAATTATTTACATCATTTAACCATGGGTATGACTGTACAGTATTACCTCTACTACCACCTACGTTAGAATACTGTCCTTCTCTAGTAAATGTTAATACATGCCCTGGAGTTGTGCCTATTACTACATTAATATTCTGTCCATTATTTGTTTGGCGAGCCTTCTCTATTGCTTGTTGATTATTATTCAATAGAAGTTCTTTAGGAATGTTGGCATTATAAATATCAATAGCGGTTCCTTTTACAAATTCATTTCCATAAACCTCATAACCCGCAGCATTTGCTGCGGATACAAAAGATTGTGTCACAAATTCAGTTGCATAATTGCAGTATGTAGTATTACCATCTGCAGAATAATTTTCTCTAGAATATTCTTGTGCATAATCAATTACAGCATTAATGTTGATGTCATTATTACCTCCTTGCTGTTGATCATAGTGAGAAAATTCAAAAAAGGCTTTTCCTCCTGAAAACTTCAATGTTTTACCTGTTAAATGGAGTTTAAATACAGCATTACTCCCATCTTCAATATGTTTAATCAACTCTCCATTTTCATTTATAAAATCTGTAGTTTCTTCGCCATTCGGGTCAATAAGTTTAATTGGATTATTTGCACAATAGTTATAAGGAGATAATGACGGATATTTATCTGCCATTGGGTCTGTTGAAAGCCACATAGAGATTTCCGAGGAATAGTACCTTGAACCATAGTAATGAAAGCCACTTTCATAGTCTTTCTCTTTTCCGTTAAAATTCAATTTCATAATCTATACAATTATTCAATCCTGCGATACCTCTATACATAAGTACCATTCTGCGGAATTGTTTATTATCCTTCGTGCTTTTTTTCATTGTAGGGAGATAAAAACCGTTATTTATCCAACAGTCTTCATTTTTATTTTTATCAATAGGTATTAGTTTATTCTTTTTTATAAGTAAAGGAAAATTATCAAAGTATATTCTGTCTATCTTATCGTCAATTAATTTAATTTTAAAATGAGCAAAACTACCACAATCTTGCTTTATTTTTACTCTATTATATACAAAACCGTCATATAGAACAATAAGTTTATCTTTATATAGACTCAGTGGTGGACATCTTAATTCTTTACCTATATCATCATAGAAGATACTACGACCGATAATTTCAATGTTTAGGTGATAGAGAGAGTGATTCTTAGGATCTTTTGTATAAATCTTTATAATATGATCAATGTCATTTCCTCCTTTCTCTAAATCAAAACCATCATCTTTACTTATCTTTTCTACAACAAATGCTGCCATTACCTTAGAATTCAAAAACAATGTATCATTTATTTTATAATATGTTCCGGTGTCATAACATATTAAATCACAAAGTTGATAAAAGGATGCTACATATACGGAATCATTGACAAATTCTAATCTTCCAAAATTATTTTTGCCATAATAAATTTGTGAAACAATGTTGTTGCTAAAACAGACAAGTATCATTATCAAGAAAAATCTCTTCATAGTTTTAGTTTTTATTATGTATAAAATTATTTTTATATAGTATAATAAAATTATCAATCTTTGTATTATCTGGATAAGCATCATAACCTTTAGGTAAGATATAGTTGTTAGGATCTAAGTTGTAGTCCAATTTAAATTTTCTATTATTTGATATTGTATTTCCTGAAAACATTGCTCCTCTTGTGAATGCACTTTTTTCTAATTCTTTTGAGTTGCTACTATTTATTTGTTTCCCATCTCTTACTACAAATCCTAATTCTCCACTAAAAAACTGATGAGCATGTTTCATCTCATGTGCTAAAGGTTCCATAAACATACTTACATTATCAAATTTTGAGGATAAAGATATATTTATAATATTCCTCTTACCGTCAGTACCTCCATATGAAACTAAACCTTGTACACCCTCACCTAGACGTACGCCATTTTTAATTTTATATAAATTATTTTTATCATTTCGTAAATCTGAAATTTCATTAAGGATATTGCTATATTCTATATATTGATCTTCATAACTATCATTCCATTTGTCCGTATTTCTTAATTTATTAATATAATCCATCCTCAATTTGACTTCATTTTCGTATGGTTTTACATATTTAGTATCATCTTCTTCCTTAAATTCTTTCCCATTCGGGTCAATAAGTTTTACCGGGTTATTTGCACAATAGTTATAAGGAGATAATGACGGATATTTATCAGCCATCGGGTCAGTTGAAAGCCACATAGAAATTTCCGAGGAATAGTACCTTGCACCGTAGTAATGAAAGCCACTTTCATAGTCTTTCTCTTTTCCGTTAAAAAAGAAAGTAGAAAAAGGAGTAGAATTTGTAGAAAATTTGCTACAAATAATAGTTTTTTTAGATTGTATTTCAGAATTAGATGATATCATAATGCAA
>JAFUZI010000043.1 GCA_017476705.1 Bacilli bacterium | reverse complement strand
TATAACGGAATGCATCCAACAACAAGGAAGATACTTAACAAAGGAAATCAATATAACTTAGATATATATAAAGGAACTATCGATGATATTGATAAATTCTATCAAACTATGTTAGAAACAGCTGATAGAGAGTCTATGAAAAAGGTTTTACCTATTGAATATTTTAAAAACTATTATGAGATTTTAAACAAACATAATATGTCAGATTTATATATCGTTAAAGTTAAGTTAGCTGACTTAGTTAAATCATATACTGATAAAGTTGAATCTATTGAAAAAAATATTGAAGATACTAAAACACTTCAAAATCAAAAGAAAAGAGATAACTTACTTAAAGATTTAGATAATCAATTAGATAAAGCTAAAAAAGAATTAGAGGATATTAAAAAAATAGATAAAGAAGAAATTATTTTATCTTCTATTATGACTGCAAAATATAAAGATAAAGTTTGGACTATTCATGGAGGAAATTCTACCTTACTTAGAGAACTTAATTCCAATTATCTTCTATATTTAAAAATCATTAAAGATGCACATGATGAAGGTTATAAATTAATCGATTTCTTTGGATGTAGTGGTGAGGCTAATCCAGATAAATCAAATCCAACATTTGGTATTCATAATTTCAAAAAAAGACTTGGTGGTGAATATACCGAATTTATTGGTGAGTTTGACTTAATTACCAATAAATTAATGTATTTCATTTATAAAAAAATTATCCCATTATATAGAAAAATTAAAAAGCATTAATTAATGCTTTTTTTATATAAAAAAATATCACTTATGTGATATTATTTTTCTTCTTTTAATCCAAATTTACGATTAAACATTTCAATACGTCCAGTTTTTGATACAGCACCTTGAATACCTGTATAAAAAGGATGACATTTATTACAAGTTTCTAAGTGTAATTCTGGAACATTAGATTTAACTGTGAAAGTGTTTCCACATGCACATGTTACTTTTGTTTCCATATAATTAGGATGAATGTTTTTCTTCATAATTTAGCACTCCTTCCGCCATGACAAATTCATGCCATAGAAATTTATTGCTCCTATATTATAGCAAGTTATATGGTCAATTGCAAGTATTTTAATACTTTTTCTTTTATCTTAATATCATTTTGATTATTTAATTCCATATATTCTATTTTATAATCATTACATAATTCTTCTACTTTTAAATTTAAATATTCAATAATTTCATCTATATATTCATTTTGATTATTAACTGTATTTATATATATAATAGTTTCTTTATCATATTTTCTAAGCAATTTAAATAGTTTATCTAAATCATTTAAATATTCATCTATATAATTATATAAACCGGCTAAGTCTTTATCTTTTATTTTATATTTTATTTCATTTGAACCAATTTTAACAGTTAATAAATCCGCTTTTATTAAAGAATTTTGTAACGTTTGTTTCTTTCCGTTTATTCTAATTTCTTTATTATCATTTATTTCATTTATTAGATCAGTTATTCTATAATTTAAATCTTTATAATTTATATATTTTTCTAATTTTTTATTTTTATTTAAATAATTCTTTATCTCTTTATTATATGTAATATCAGAGTCAGTTATATTTATGTAATAAATTTTATTATCTATATTAAACCTATATATAATAAATATAATAAAACTAATTAATAAAAGTATTAAAAGTCCTTTTAACTTCACTCTATCACCTCAAAAAAAATAGAGTATTAACTCTATTTAATTATATATCTTTTAGTGTTATTTTAGCACCAACATTTTCCAATTTTTCAACTATATTTTCATACCCTCTTAAAACGTGTTCTATTTGATTTATTGTAGTTGTTCCTCTAGCTGAAAGTGCTGCTAAAACCATACATGCACCAGCTCTTAAGTCTGTTGCCTCAACTGACTTACCTATAAAGTCAGTTGGACCACTAATGAAGAGTTTTTTTCCTTCTATTGTTATATTAGCACCCATTTTATTTAAATATTTAACATTGTTAAATCTATTTTCATAAATTGTCTCTTCTAATACTGATAGACCACTACACTTTGTAAGTAAAGTTGTTAATGGTTGTTGTAAATCTGTTGGAAATCCAGGATATCCTAAAGTTTGAACTTTAATTGGTCTTAACTTATCAGTTTTAGATATTACTGCATAGTCTTCGCCTATTTCTAAATTACATCCCATTTCTTTCATCTTTGTTATTAATGATTCAATATGTCCAGGAATTATATTAGATATCTTTAAATTATCTCCAACAAGAGCTCCTGCTATTAAATATGTTCCAGCTTCAATTCTATCTGGTATAACTTCAGTAAAACAGCTATTTAGTTTATCAACGCCTGTTATTTCTATATTATTTGTACCAGCTCCTAATATTTTTGCACCCATTTGATTTAAAAATGTGGCAATTGATACAATTTCAGGTTCTTTTGCTGCATTATATATATTAGTTTTTCCTTTTGCACGTGTTGCAACCAACATTGCATTTATTGTTGCACCTACACTAGGCATATCTAAGTAAATATTATTTCCAACTAATTCTTCAGCTGTTATTGTATATTTATTGTTATCCTCAACAACTTTTGCTCCAAGTAATCTAAACGCTTTTAATGTTTGATCTATTGGTCTACTTCCGATATTACAACCACCTGGAAAATACATCTCAACCTTTTTATATTTTGCAAGTAATGCTGACATAAAGTAATAAGATGCTCTAAGTTTTTTAGAAATTGATTCTGGTATTTCTTTATTTTGTATTTTAGAACTATCAATTTCAATTGTACTATCTGTTCTTTTAACGGTTGCACCTAAATAAGTTAATATCTCATCAAGTGCATCTATATCTGAAATGTTTGGAACATTATCTATTTTTACTATTCCATCTGATAATAGTGATGCAGGAATAAGCGCAACCGCACTATTTTTCGCACCACTTATTTTTATCTCACCAGTCAGTGTATGACATCCTTCAATAATTAATTGTTTCATAACTACCTCCATAGAAGTTTATCCTATATATATTATAGTAAATATTTTATAAAATGTAAATTATATGATATAAAATACACCTATAAATATAAGAATTAATCCACCTATAAATGTAGATATTTTACCAATTTTACATGATATATATTCACCTAAATTTAAACCAACATAAGTAAATGTTGCGCTAAATATGGAAAAGAGTATTATTGATATATATTTATTATTATATAGCACATTTAATCCTAACCCAGTTGTAAAACTATCCAGTGATACAGCAAATCCAAATAAAATCATTCCTATTAAATCTAAATATTTTATACTATTGTTATCTTTAAAAGACTCTATAATCATTTCAAATCCTATGAAAAATAAAATAATGAATAGTATATAATGTGGCTTTATAGGCAAAACATTAATAACAGTATATCCAACTATATCACCTAATAATGGCATAAAAAAATGAAATAATCCTACAATTATTGATAAAATAATTTTACTTTCTTTTTTCATCTTTAATGTTCCATAAGCTAATGATAGAGAAAAAGCATCCATTGAAAGAGAAAATGCAATTAATAAAACTGGAATTATTGACATAAAATTAGGCCTCCTAATTTATAATACTTTAGGAAGCCAAATTTTATGATTACAAATATTTATCAATTAACTCTTTTATAAAAAATTTATATTCTACTTTATCTGATTCTTCTGCTTCTACTAAACATAAAGGAGGAAATAATACACACCACCAATTTTTACCCTTACCTTCACCTAATTTTATTACTAATGATTCATAATATCCCTCTTTATATTTGACACCTTTATATTCTTTTTCAGGAAAATAGTTCATTCCATAGTTTACATCATATGTTTTATCATAATTTTCTTCTATTAAAGTTTTATTAACAATACTATCTATTATACCGACATTATCTTTAATAATTTCTCTTGCATTGTCAATTCCTTTAGTATTTTTTAAAATTTTGTAAAGTTCCTTTTCTACTTTTTCTTTTACTATCATCTTTATTTTTTGATCATACTCTGTATCACTATTAGCAATTACTCTAAATCTTATTGCTTCATCAGGAATGAGTTTAGAACTTGCTCTTGTATTCATCATTATAACTATAAAACTAATAGATAATATAATTAATATTTTTTTCATTTTTATCACCTAATATATAATGATTTAAAAATAATAATTTATACAAAAAAAAGATGATATATCATCTTTTTTTACTCAAATATCATTTGGATTTCTTTTATATCTAGTGTTATTTGTTGGTTTGCTTGCATTGCTGAGCCACCTATAACTTGAAAGTTAAAAGCTAAATATAAATCACTTCCAACTAAATTAGAAGGAATTTGAATCCTGTATTCATCATTTCCAACAGCAACAGCTTGGGCAAGTACATTACTATAATTAGCTGCATTTGATGATTTAACCCCGATGTTTAAATTAGTATAATTCCAAACACCACTAGTACCACCTTTGTTAGCTAGAATTCTTATTACACATGGCGAATCTGAAGGTAATTTTTTATCCATTACATAATATGATGTAGGTTCTGCCTGCGCAGCTGATACAGCCTTAAGAAGTATTCTATTGTTATCAAATGAAACAGATGGAGTAAGATAACCTGAACTTCTTGAAGTTTTCCAAGTTGTTGAGAAATACTTAGAATCATATACACCTCTATTAAATATATATCCATCCCATCTTAAACCAGCCTTATTTAATTTAACCCATTCTCCCTCTTCACAAATGTAAACATAGTCATCTTCAACACCTGCTGCCTCATATTTAAATATTGGCGTTGATGTAGATGAAGAACAAACAGTAACTCCACTATCTATTTTTGCATATAATTCATCTAGTGCATCTTTTACATTATCTACATCCCAGTTTTTATTATTTGATGTATAACTTACTTCATTTGCATGATATAAATAATTAGCTGCGAATACAACTGTTCCAGATAAAAGAATTCCCACTAATAATCCTACAATATATTTCTTCATAGATTCCTCCCTATTATATCTAAATTATAACCTCCCCGAGTTTTTTAGTCAACAAAAAAAGATACTATTGTATCTTTTAGTACCATTTTATATTAAACAGTATTGCTTATCATAATAAATACACTTTATGTAAAACTAATCATAATCTTTTTTATGGTTAAAGTATTGGTAGTTGATGTATTTTTATCAACATATATTCCTAATGCTGAACTTAAGTATAAATCCTTATTAATATTTTCACTAGAAATTGTAAATGTAACAAAAGAATTATTAGTTGTTAATTTTTGTGATGCTATACTATTACTTGGTGCCTTAGTTCCACTTGATCCTGC
>JAFUZI010000042.1 GCA_017476705.1 Bacilli bacterium | reverse complement strand
TGATCGTTATAGGACTAGTAAAGTTTTGGTTGATATAGATATAAATCCTATAAGATTATAAGCGACATAGAAAAGAGGATTAGAATATGAATATGATTGGAAGTAAAACATTAGAAACAAAAAGATTAATTTTAAGATCATCTAATATGTATGAGCAAAAAAGATTATGGGAAGTTTTAATGATTCCTGAAGTAAATAAATGGTATTTAACAGGTAATAAGAAATATGCTAATGATTTAAATCATTGGTCATGGGATATGCAAGAAAAATTCTTTAAATCAAAGGTTTTAAATGCAAAAAATTCAGATGTTTTTTGCTGGAGTGTTTTTTTAAAGCATGAATATACAAATAGTGGAGTTGAGGAAGTAATTGGTCAAGTAAGTGCTCAAGAAAATGGAGAAGATTTATCTATAAGAGATGTTAAGTGGTATATAGATCCTAAATATCAAGGACATGGTTATGCAACAGAAGCAGCAAGTGCCATGATTGATTATATGTTTAGAGAAGTTGAAATTGAAAAAATAGTATCAGGTGCTGTTAAGGATAATGAAGAATCTTGCAAAATATTTGAGAAATTAGGATTTACAAAAACTCATGAAGAGACTCATGGATCACCTTATACTTTTTATGATGGAATGCTTACATTTTCACATTATGACTTAAATAGTAAAGATTATTTTAATAATAAAGAAAATACAAGAAAGTATCAAAAAATATTGACATTGACTTTAAGATAGATTATTTATATGAATTATTAGTTGTTATTGATTCATGTCTAATATTAATTGAAAAAAATAATTGACAAATTTTTTAACTAATAATATAATTAAATTTAGTGAGTGCTAGTACAGACTTTACGGTTTTACTTGCACTTTTTTTATATTTTATTGTATAATGATTATGGTTGTATAACTAGTATAGTAGAGTGGTGATGAATTTTGAAGGAAAGGTTGTCAGTAATATATAAATTATTGATAGTAATTATATCGGGTATAGGATTATTTTTAAATTTTAAATTATTAGGTATTGATTATGGTTTACTTTATTTTACCTTATTAAGTAATATATTTTGTTTTATATTTTATTTTGTAACTTTGTTTTTAAAATTATTTAATAAACTCAAAAAAAATAATATATACTATATTTTTAAAAGTATGATGGTAATGTCGATGTCTATAACTATGATTTTATATTACATTATGTATATAAACGGAAATGTTAGTGTTTATGAAGGCCATTTTTGGGTAAGTTCATTTTTACATTTAATATCACCTTTAATGGTTATATTTGATTATATTATATTTGGTAAAAAGGGCGTAACTAATAAAAAATATCCTTTTGCATGGAGTATGTTTTTAATAATATATTGTCTATTAGTTATCATATATTGCATGCTTGGCGGTACTTTTGGTGAAAGTAAATATCCATATGACTTTATGAATATTGAAAAGTATGGGTTTATGAGGGTATTTTTAGTTAATGTTTTTATATATATTTTATTTATTGTATATGGATTTTTTGTTCAATATTTTGATCATAGAATTAGTAAGAAATAAGGAGGTTTTGTAATATGATAGAAGAAAAAGAACAATTATTAGAATATAAAAAAAGAATTAATAGTTTAACAGAAGAAGAACAAATTAAAAGGGATAAGGAATATATTATGCCTATGGCCAAAGGTATTATTCAAGGCCCACAAACAGAATATGCAGCTGTTAATAAACCATGGCTTAGTTTTTATGAAGCAAGTGGTTTTGATGAATCAATTCCTAAGAAGAGCATATATCAATATTTACGTGATGAATGTGATAAGTATTCTGATAAAATTGCTTTAGAGTGCTTCGATGCAGTTAAAGTAACATACAAAGAATTATTTGATAAAATTGATCTTGTTGCCTCTGCTTTGGTTGAAAGTGGTGTTAAAGCAGGAGATATAGTATCTGTTTGTTTACCAAATATACTTGAAGTTGGATATGTGTTTTATGCAATTAATAAAATAGGAGCTGTAGCAAACATGTTGGATCCAAGAACTGATGAAAAAACTCTTGGTGAATGTGTAAATGATGCAAATTCAAAATTATTAATTACATTGGACACTGTTGCTGATAAGTTTTTAAGTGTTAAAGATAAAACTAAACTTGAGAAGGTTGTAACTGTTTCTGCAGTTGAATCAATGCCACCTTTAGTTCAAGGAATTGTTAAAACTTTGAAACCTGATTTAAAAGCAAAAATAAAAGATAAATCTGTAATAAAATGGAATAAATTTATCGATGTTGAAAAGAAACAAATCGAAAGTGTTTATAATGAGAATTCTCCTGCTGTTATTGCATACACAGGCGGTACAACTGGTGTTCCAAAAGGTGTTGTTATGTCGAATGAAGCCTTAAATGCTATGATTGTTGAAAATAAAAGCGTTGATTATAATATTTCAGAAGGAGATACATGTATAAGTATGGCTCCACCATGGACTTATTATGGATTAAGCAATAATTTTAATGTTTATTTGCATTTAGGAATTACAATTAAATTAATACCAATGTTTGGGCCTAATGATTTAGGAAAGATTATTGCTAAAAATAAACCAAATCATATAATGACTGTTCCATCAGCTTTAGAGGCAGTTAAAGTTGAACCTAAATTAAAAAATATGGATTTAAGTTTTTTGAAAACAATTATAGTTGGTGCTGATAGAATGGATCCAACGAAAGAACAAGAATTTAATGATTTTTTAGCTAAGCATAATTGTGATTGCAAGGTTACTAAAGGATATGGAATGACAGAAGTTACTGCTGCAGCAACATTTACAAAAGAAAATACTGGAAATATACCAAATAGTGTTGGAATCCCATTTATTTATGAAAATATTTCTGTTTTTGATGATAATGGTTATGAGTTGCCTATCGGTGAAAAGGGAAATATAGGCATAAAAGGTCCAAAAAATATGATGACTTATTTTGGTAAAAATGTTGATAAAAATAAGGAAGTTATTGTAGAACATCCTGATGGCTCAAAATGGATTCATTCTGGTGATATAGGCCATATGGATAAAAATGGGAATTTATATATAGATGGAAGAATTAAAAGAATGTTTGTAAAAGCTGGATTTAAGATTTTTGCATCAGAAATAGAAGCAAAAATTTTGGAGGATAAAAGAGTTGCTCAATGTGGAGTAATTGCTGTTGAAGATCCTTATTCAGGTTTTAAAGAAAAAGCATATATTACACTTAAGGAAGAATACCTTGACCAAGCTGATAAGATTCTTGCTGAATTACCAATTATTTTAAAGAGCAAGACATATGATTATGAAATTCCTGATGAATTTGAAGTCTTAGATTCAATGCCACTTACAGGAATGAATAAAATTGATTTTAAAAAGCTAGAAGAAATGGCTTCTAATGAGATGGAAAAAGGTAAAACTCGATGAACAATAATATTCCATTATTAGTTTTTTGTGTAATATGTGATTTGTTGGTAATATCTGTTTATTATTCAAAAGATAGATTGAATTTATTTGAAAATAAGATATATAGTGCATTATTATTTACAAATATTATAGGATGTTTTTTAGAAATAATTTGTATTTTATCCGCTTTAAAATTTATTCCGCAATATGATATATTTGTAAGATTATTTCTTAATTATATTTTGATTTGGGGACTTATTCTATCTTTTTATACAATTGCGGTTTGTATTAGATTAAAAAATGAGATGTTCGCATTTATATTATTCTTATTATTAATAGTTATTTTAAGTGTTCCAATATATATTTTACCTATTGAATTGATGATTACTGGTTCAGCTGCTTTTGCGGTTGGAATTGTTGTAAATTATTTAGGATTGATTTTATCACTTGATACATTAATTGTTGTAGTGTGCGTTTTATTAAATAGAAAAAATGTTGAAGATAAAAAAATTATTCCTGTTATAATTTATATTGCTATAATGGTAATTTTAATTATTGTTCAACAAGCTGATCCAAGTATTCAATTCTTTACAAGTGTTGAGGGATTTGTTGGGTTAATGATGTACTTTACAATAGAAAATCCAGATGTAAAGATGCTTGAGAAAGTAGAAATAGCTCGTGATGCAGCTGAAAAAGCAAATAGAGCAAAATCAGATTTCTTAAGCTCAATGTCGCATGAGATAAGAACCCCTCTTAATGCAATAGTAGGTTTATCTGAAGATATAGGAACGTATAAAGAACAAGTGCCAGAGGCTGTATCTGAAGATGCAGAAGATATAATAAATGCATCACAAACGCTCTTAGAAATAGTAGGTAACATTCTTGATATAAATAAAATTGAAAGTAATAAACTAGAAGTTGTAGAACGTGTATATGAACCAAGAGAAACAATTGAGGGAGTAGCTAAAATAGATGCCGTTAGAATCGGTGATAAACCAATAGATTTTAAAGTTAATATTGCAGAAGATATACCATATGAATTAATTGGTGATAAAGTTCATTTAAAAGAAATAGTTAATAATTTACTTACAAATGCTATTAAATATACAGAACAAGGCGAGATCAACCTTAACGTAAAATGTATAAATAAAGGTGATTTAAGTAATTTAATAATATCTGTTCAAGATACAGGTCGTGGTATAAAAGCAGAGAATATAAATAGATTATTTACTAAATTTGATAGGTTAGATGTAGAGAGAAATACAACAACAGAGGGAACTGGCTTAGGCCTTGCTATTACTAAACGTTTGGTTGAAATGATGAATGGTACAATAAATGTACAAAGCCAATTTGGAAAAGGATCAATCTTTGTTGTAAATATACCTCAAAAAATTAAAACATTAACTTCTCCTTTGTCAAATAAAGAAGAGACTGAAGAAGCTATCATTGATATTGATAATTATGGTGATAAAAAGATTTTGATAGTTGATGATAATACACTAAATATTAAAGTAGCGCGTCGTGCTTTACAAGACTTTAATTTTGATATAGAAGATGTTTTATCTGGACAAGAATGTTTGGATAAAGTAAGTAGTGGTATTAAATATGATTTGATTTTAATGGATATAATGATGCCTAATATGAGTGGTGAGACTACATTTAAAAAATTAAAAGAAATTGATGGATTTAAAACTCCTGTAATTGCGCTTACAGCAGATGCAGTAGCTGGAGCGGAAGAACATTATAAAGGTGAAGGATTTGTTGATTATATAGCTAAGCCATTCAAAAGAGAACAAATAAAAGAAAAATTAGATATAATATTTGATTCAAAAACTCCTATTAATTGGGATGATGTTCCTGTACATGTAATAGGTGAAGAAACCTCTATATAAGAGGTTTTTTTGATACTATAATTTAAAAATGTAAAAAATTTGACATATTTGGTATAATAAATATTGGATGTGATTATTATGGATAAAATTATTGTTAAAGGTGCTAGAGTAAATAATTTAAAAAATATAGATATTGAACTTCCTAAAAATAAATTAATAGTAATGACAGGAGTATCAGGTTCAGGTAAATCGAGTCTTGCCTTTGATACGATTTATGAAGAAGGAAGAAGAAGATATGTTGAGTCTTTATCTGCATATGCACGTCAATTCTTAGGAGGTTCAGAAAAACCTGATGTAGATTCAATAGAAGGATTATCTCCATCTATTTCAATTGATCAAAAAACAACAAATAAAAATCCTCGTAGTACCGTTGGAACAGTAACTGAAATATATGATTATTTAAGACTTTTATATTCAAGAATCGGTGTACCTTATTGCCCTATACACAAGAAACCAATAACTAGTCAAAGCGTCGAAGAGATGACTAATCAAGTGTTAAAGTTAAATGAAGGGGCAAAGGTAAGAATACTTGCGCCTGTTATAAATGGAGAAAAAGGAACATTTAAAGACTATTTATTAGGTCTTAGAAAAGATGGTTACGTAAGAGTTATAATAGATGATACTGAATATGATTTAAATGATGATATTGAACTATCTAAAACAAAAAAACATAAAATTAGTGTTGTTATAGATAGATTAGTTATTAAAGATGGAATTAGAAGTAGATTATTTGAATCTATTGAACAAGCCGCTATTTTAACTGATGGTAGAGTCTATATAGATGTATTAGGTGAAAAAGGATTTATGATGAGTGAAAAATATGCATGTCCTGAATGTGATTTTTCACTTCCAGAGTTAGAACCTCGTATGTTTTCATTCAATGCTCCATACTATGCATGCCCTACATGTCATGGGCTAGGTGTTAATTATCATATAGATGAAGATTTGGTAATACCTAATCGTGATTTATCTATTAATGAAGGTGCAATTGTAGTATATAAGTCTGATGATAAAACAAATATAATAAATACACAAATAAGTACAGTTGCTAAATACTACGATATAGATCTAGATCTTCCAGTTAAAAAGCTAGATAGAAAAAAATTAGATATTCTTTTATATGGTAATGGTGAATTAATTGAGTTTAATTATGTATCTAAAAATGGTAATACTAGAAAGACTCTTGATTCATTTGAAGGAATAATAACTAATTTACATAGAAGATATATAGAAACAAAATCAGGATGGATTAGAGATTGGATAGAAAACTATATGGTTGAAGATACATGTAAAACATGTAATGGAGCTCGTCTTAATGATGATGTACTTGCAGTACTTATAAATGGTAAAAATATTTTTGAACTAACAAGTATGAGTATAAAAGATATAAGTAATTTCTTAGATAAATTAAAATTAACAGATGAACAAATAGAGATAAGTAGATTACTTATAAAAGAGATACAAAATAGGCTACATTTTTTAATTAATGTAGGACTTGAATATTTAACTTTATCTCGTAATGCCTCTACTTTATCAGGTGGTGAAGCGCAACGAATTAGGCTTGCTACTCAAATTGGATCTAAACTAAGTGGTGTTTTATATGTCTTAGATGAGCCTAGTATTGGACTTCATCAAAGAGATAATGATAAATTAATTAAATCAATGCTAGAAATGCGTGATTTAGGTAATACATTAATAGTAGTTGAACATGATTCTGATACAATGCTTGCAGCTGACTATTTAGTTGATATAGGACCATACGCTGGTGAACATGGAGGACGTGTAATGGCCTCTGGTACCCCAGAAGAGGTTATGAAAAATCCTAATAGTTTAACGGGTAAATATTTAACAGGTGAATATAAAATAGAAGTGCCAGTTAAAAGAAGAAAAGGTAATAAATTATTCTTGGAAGTTAAAGGTGCATCTGAACATAACTTAAAGAATCTAAATGTTAAAATACCACTTGGCACATTTACATGTGTAACAGGAGTATCAGGCTCAGGTAAATCAACTTTAGTTAATGAAATAATATATAAAGCACTTGCTCAAAATTTGTATAAATCAAAAGAAAAACCTGGTAAATATAAAGAAATAAAAGGACTAGATTATATTGATAAAGTAATAGATATATCGCAAACACCAATTGGTAGAACTCCACGTTCAAACCCTGCAACTTATACAGGAGTATTTGATGATATAAGAGATGTATTCACACAAACTAACGAAGCTAAAATGAGAGGATATGATAAAGGAAGATTCTCATTTAATGTCAAGGGGGGAAGATGTGAAGCATGTTGGGGTGATGGAGTTAAAAAGATTGAAATGCATTTTTTACCAGATGTATATGTTCCTTGCGAAGTATGTGGTGGAACACGTTATAATAGTGAAACTTTGGAAGTTAAATTTAAAGGTAAAAATATATATGATGTTTTAGAGATGACTGTTGAAGAAGCTCTTACTTTCTTTGAAAATTTCCCTAAAATTAAAAATAAATTACAAATGCTATATGATGTAGGACTTTCTTATATTAAGTTGGGTCAATCTGCAACTACCTTATCTGGTGGTGAGGCAGCTCGTGTAAAGCTTGCTAAAGAACTACAAAAAAAACCAACTGGTAGAAGCTTATTTATATTAGATGAGCCAACAACAGGACTACATACAGATGATATTAAAAAATTACTTGTAATATTAAATAGGATTGTAGATAATGGAGATACAGTACTTGTTATCGAACATAACCTAGATGTAATTAAAGTGGCTGACTATATAATTGACTTAGGACCTGAAGGCGGAGATATGGGTGGTACAATAATAGCTAAAGGGACTCCAGAAGAGATTGTTAAAGTTAAAGAATCTTACACAGGCGAATATTTAAAAAAATATTTAAATTAATATAATATATAACTCTAATTTTTAAAAATTAGAGTTTTTTTAATAATTTTATAATTTTAAAAATAAACTTATATAGGTGATAATATGGACTTTAGATCATACTTGTTTGATACAGACTTTAATATGAAGTACATTAATAATAAATTAGATATAGTAAACTATATATCAATTGATACTGTTATAAATAATAGAATTGTAATTAAATATAAAGATGGAATACTTGATATTACGGGTAATGATTTAAAGATTATAAAGCTAACTCATGATGAAGTATTAGTAAGTGGTAATTTTAAGAAAATAGAATTTAGGTGATTAAATGTTTTTAAATTTAATTGATATAAAAGTAAGTGGAAGAAATCCTGAGAAAATTATAAAAAAATTAAAAGATAAAAACATTGACATTTATAATATAAAATATGTCAAATATAATTTGATTATATTAAGAATAAAAAAAGAAGATTATAATAACTTAGATTATTTAAAAGTTTTATATGATATTGAAATAATAGAGTTTTATGGTTTTGATAAAATAAAGTATTTGATTAAGAAAAACATTTATTTACTTATATCTATCTTTATATCTATAAGCGTTTTAATATTGCTTACTAATACTATATTTGATGTCAGTGTTATACATAATAATAAAAGTATAAGAGATACTATATTAAGAGAACTTAAAAATAATGGTATAGATAAATATCATTTAAAAAAGAGTTATAAAGAGCTTGATTCTATTAAAAAAAAGATTCTTGATAAACATAGTAATGAGATAGAATGGCTTGAGATAAAAAGTGTTGGTGTTAAATATATTGTTAGAGTAGAAGAGAGAATTATTAAAAAGGGAAAAGATGATGCACCTATTAGAAATATAGTTGCTAAGAAGGATGCTATTATAAGGGGGTTTGATATAAAATCTGGTGAGATAGTAAAAAATAAATTTGATTTTGTAAGAAAAGGTGATGTTGTAGTTACAGGAGATATAAAGCTATATGAAGAATCTAAAAAAAGAGTAAGTGCAGATGGTGTTATATATGGTGAGGTATGGTATAAAGTAACAATTGAGTACCCTCTTAAAATAAATGATATAACACTTACTGGAAATAAGAAAAAAGTATATACAATTAGATTTTTTAATAAATATTTTGATTTATCGTTTAGACATTTTAAAAACGTATCTAGGAAAGATAAGATTATATTAAAAAATAATATATTCCCTATATATCTTGCATATGAAACACAATATGAAATAAAAAAGTTAGAAAAAACATTAAGCAAGAAACAAGCAGAAGATGAGGCAATAAAACAAGTTAAAAAAATGATAAATAAAAAATTAGGAGAAAAAGAATATATAATTGATGTAAAAAAATTGAAAGTTCACGAAAATAATAGTAAAATAGTATTAGAGTTATTTATAAATGTATGTGAAGATATTACACAATATAGTGAAATAACAGAATAATAGAATTTAGGTGACATATGTTTGATATTACACTAAAAAATATACTAGCAAATATCTGGCCAATGGTATTAATAATAACTATTATTTTATCATCGCTTAGAATTGCTTATTTAATAAAATATAAAGAAAAATTTATATATTATGAAGAAATGCTTAAATTAGGTTTTATGGTTTATATAATTGGTTTATTCTATGTTGTTACATTTCAAGATGTTTCTTGGTCCACATCTAATTTTGTACCATTTAAGGAAATTTTTAGATATCAATTATTTTCTCCAAGTTTTATAAAAAATGTAATTGGCAATATGATAATGTTTATGCCATATGGTTTTTTTATATCATACTTTTTAAAGCTAGATAAAAAAAGATATGTATTGTTTTTAAGCTTACTTACATCAGTCACAATAGAATTAACGCAATTAATTATTGGAAGAGTATTTGATGTTGATGATATATTTTTAAATATTATTGGAGGATTATTTGGCTATTTTATATATAGATTACTTCATAATTTTAAAGAAAAATTACCAAATTTTTTAAAAAATAATATGTTTTATAATATATTAGTTACATGTTTGTTAGTATTTATAATATTTTATGTATTAAATGTATTGGGGGTAGTTATTAATGTTTGAAATATTTAATGAAACAAATGAGAAAATAGATGAACTTAAAGATGTTGAAATGGTTCTAAAAAAATCTATTGAAATTGAAAAACTTGGCGTTGTTAATTTTAATGTAATTATAGTAGATAATAACTTTATTCATAAAATGAACAAGGAATATAGAGGTATAGATAGACCAACAGACGTTATTAGTTTTGCATTAGAAGATAGTCATGATATAGATTATGATGATTTTAGATTACTTGGAGATATTTATATTTCAATAGATAAAGCAAGAGAACAAGCAAAAGAATATGGACACTCTTTAAGACGTGAAATATGCTTTTTAAGTGTACATGGGCTATTACACTTACTTGGATATGATCACATGGAAAAAGAAGATGAAAAAGTAATGTTTGCTCGTCAGGAGATGATATTAAATGAAGCAGGTATTGAGAAATAAAGACAAAGGTACAAAATTAGAAAGGTATAAGAAAAGTTTTTTTCATGCAATTGATGGAATAGTATATACAACATTTAATGAACATAATATGTTAATCATTATTCCTTGTATGATACTTGCAATAATTGCAGGATATGTTTTTAATATATCAAGTGTTGAATGGCTATTTATGACTCTTGTAATTGGCCTAGTTATTGGTAGTGAGTTAATCAATACAGCAATAGAAGCTGTAGTTGACCTAGAAACAATGGAAAAAAATGAACTTGCTAAGATTGCAAAAGATACTGCATCAAGTGCTACACTTATATTTGCTATAACTGCTTTTATTGGAGCACTTATTATGTTTGTCCCAAAATTGCTTATTATGTTGGAGGTATTATGAGAGAAAAATTAACTAATTTATTAAATAATTCATATAGTCCTTATTCTAAATTTAGAGTATCAGCTATATGTGTTATGAAAGATGGATCAGAATTTAGTGGAGTAAATGTAGAAAATGCTTCATATGGAGCTACTATATGTGCAGAGAGAACAGCAATTGTATCAAGTATTGCAGCTGGCTATAAAAAAGGCGATTTTGATAAATTATATGTAATGGTAGATAGTGATAAAATTAGTAGTTGCTGTTTTATGTGTAGACAATTAATAACAGAATTTTTTGATAAAGAGTCTGATATTATTTTAATGAATAGATTAGGAGAAGAAAAATCTTACAAAGTAAAAGATTTATGCCCAGTCCCATTTGACGAAGGAGATTTAATATGAGAAGTGGATTTGTAGGATTAGTTGGAAGACCTAATGTTGGTAAAAGTACACTGTTAAATAGTATTGTTGGTAAGAAAGTAGCAATTACATCTAATAAACCTCAAACAACAAGAAACAACATTCAAGGTATATATAATGATCCTGATACTCAAATAGTATTTGTAGATACACCAGGTATACATAAACCTAATCATAAATTAGGGGAGTTTTTAAATAAACAAGCATATTATAGTACAACAGATGTAGATGTTATTTTATTTTTAGTTGATGCTAAAGAAGAGTTAGGAAAAGGTGATATGTTTGTTTTAGATAAAGTTAAAGAAGCAAATAAACCAGTTATCTTAGTAATAAACAAAATAGATAAAATAACTAATGAAGAAATTTTAAAGAAAATTGATGAATATAAAGATCTATATGATTTTGCTGAGATTGTTCCAATATCAGCTTTAAAGAAAAATAATACAAAAGAATTAATTAACACAATAAAAAAATATTTAACCGATGAGTTTAAATATTATTCGGACACTGATATTACTAATAAACCAATTACATTTAGTATTTCTGAACTTGTTCGTGAAAAAATATTTGAGCTTACTAGTGAGGAAGTACCACATTCAATTACTTGTGTAGTAGCTGATATGAAAAAAGATAAAGGAGCATACTTTATTATAGTTGATGTTATAGTTGATAGAGATGCCTTAAAAAGAATTATAATTGGTAAACAAGGACGTATGATCAAAGAGATTGGTATTCGTGCAAGAAAAGATATTGAAGAATTTTTAGGAGCTCCAGTTTATTTAGAAACCTATGTTAAGACGATAAAAAAATGGAGAGATAAAGAAAAATATTTACAAGAATTTGGTTTTAACGATTTTGAATAAAAAATAAAATTTATCACATTATTATAATGGGTGATAAATATGAAAGATTTACTTTGGGACTTATTTGTAAGTACAGGTAAAATTGAATATTATTTAAAATATAAAGAAGAATTAAAAAAGAGGTAGTATGGATAGATTAATAATGATAGGTTCAGTATATGAACACTATAAAGGTGGTGAATATAAGGTTTTATTTTTAGCAACTGACTCAATTACTAACGAGGAAGTTGTTGTTTATGAAGCTTTATATGGTAAGCATTTGATATGGACTATGCCGGTAGATAAATTTAATTCATATACAAATGATGGAATTGAGAGATTTAAGTTAGTTAAGTAGGTGTTTTATGATTAATACTCAAAAAAAATATAGATTAGAGTTTGTGCATTAATGAAAGAAGTAGTAGAAGGTATTGTAGTTAGTGAAGTCTCATACAGTGAGACTTCTAAAATTATAAACATTTTAACAAAAGATGGAATTATAGGTTGTATGGCTAAGGGAGCTAAAAGCTTAAAAAGTAATTTGAGATTAGGCACTAGTAAAATTACAATGGGTAAGTTTTATATTTCAAAGAAGGAAGAAAAATTATCAATATTAACGGGTGTTGATATTATAAATGAATTTAAAAATATAAAAAAAGATATTGTTAAAATTAGTTATGCAACATATATAATTGATCTTGCAGGACAAGTTATGAAACATAATGTAAACTCTCATGTATATGAAATTTTAATATCATCTCTTAAGAAAATTGATGAAAATTTTGATGCATTAGTTATTACAAATATATTAGAACTTAAATATTTAGAATATTTAGGAGTTATGCCAATAATAGATGAATGTGCAATATGTGGATCAAAGACATCAATTGCAACGTTATCTTCATCAAGAGGAGGATATATTTGCACTAATTGTTTAAGGGATGATTTAATAGTTAGTGATAAAACAATAAAATTGATTAGAATGTTTTATTATGTAGATATAGCTAAAATTACTAGTCTTGATATTTCAGGTAAATCAAAAATAGAAATATCAAATTTCTTAGATGATTATTATGATAGATATACAGGATTATATCTTAAAAGTAAAAAATTACTAAAGAATATAAGTAAGGTGAGTTGATAAAAAGTGAAATACATATTTTTAATATGTCCTATAGTTGCACTTATAGTATGTCAATTACTTAAAATATTTGTTGCAATTATCAAAAAAGAAAAGATAACATTTTCTTTAATTACAAGTAGTGGTGGAATGCCATCTGCGCATTCATGCTTTGTATCAAGTTTGGTTACAATAATTGGTCTTGTAGATAAAGTTGACTCTAGTTCATTTGCTATTGCACTAGTATTTGGATTAATTACATGTTATGATGCATCGCATGTAAGATATGAAAGTGGAATGCATGCAAAAATTTTAAATGAAAGATTTAATTTAAAAATGAAAGTTAATTTAGGGCATGAATTAAAAGAAGTAATTGCAGGTATAATTACAGGTATACTTGTTACACTAATTATTTATTTTCTATAAAATGGTAAATGATATACCATTTTTTTATTTTTTTTGATATAATTATTGAAGGTGATATTTATGAAAAATGATGCAATTACAAGACAAGGTGATGATTTTGCTAAATGGTATACTGATGTATGTTTAAAAGCAGAATTAATGGATTATTCTTCAGTTAAAGGATTTATTATATATAGACCATATGGATATGCTATATGGGAAAATATACAAAACTATATGGATAAGAAATTTAAAGAAACAGGGCATACTAATGTATATATGCCAATGCTTATACCTGAGAGTTTACTTAATAAAGAAAAAGACCATGTTGAAGGATTCGCACCTGAATGTGCTGTTGTGACAAAAGGTGGATTAAATGAACTAGAAGATCCATGTGTAATTAGACCAACAAGTGAAACATTATTTTGTGAGCATTATGCTAAAATAGTTAAATCTTATAGAGATTTACCAAAACTATATAATCAATGGTGTAGTGTAGTTAGATGGGAAAAAACTACTCGTCCATTCCTTAGAGGATCTGAATTCTTATGGCAAGAAGGTCATACAGTACATGCTACACGTGATGAAGCAGTAGAAGAAACTTTAAGAATGCTTGATATTTATAAAAAAACATGTGCTAATCTACTTGCTATTCCAATGGTAACTGGTATTAAAACAGAAAAAGAAAAATTTGCTGGAGCTGAGTCTACATATACAATAGAAACACTTATGAAAGATGGTAAAGCACTTCAATCTGGAACAAGTCACTATTTTGGACAAGGGTTTGCTAAAGCATTTGATATGAAATTCTTAGATAAAGATAACACTCAAAAATATGTATATCAAACATCTTGGGGAGTATCTACAAGATTACTTGGTGCTATTATAATGGTACATGGTGATGATAATGGATTGGTTATGCCACCAAGAGTAGCACCTATTCAAGTTAGAATTATACCTATTAGACAAAATGAAAATAAAGTGTTAGAGAGTGCTTACGAAATAAAAGAAATGTTATCTAAAGCTGGAATTAGGGTAGATATAGATGATTCTGATAAATCACCAGGATATAAATTTAGTGAAGCAGAAGTTAGAGGAATTCCTGTTCGAATTGAAGTAGGACCAAAAGATATTGAAAATGGTGTATGTGTTGCTGTTAAACGTAATGATAATCAAAAAATTACTATTAAATTAGATAAAAATCTTCCAGAAATTATTAATGGCTTATTAAATATTATTCATAATGAAATGTATGAAAAAGCTCAAGAATATTTAGATGAACATACAACAAGAGTTACAACTTATGATGAATTTAAAGATAAGTTAGAAACTGTTGGAGGATTTATTGAAGCACCTTGGTGTGGTAGAACTGATTGTGAGTTAAAAATAAAAGAAGATACAACTGCAACTAGTAGATGTATAACTGATAAAGAACCAGAACATGGTGAAAAATGTATTTGTTGTGGTGAAGAAGCTAGACATATTGTTAAATTTGCCAAATCATATTAAAAGAGATTCAAATGAATCTCTTTTTATATTATTATATTATCTTCTAATACTTTAACATTTAAATTAATAAGTTTATTTTTAATAAGTTCATATTCATCATAACTAATTTTTATAATATACATAATATACTCATCAAAATATTTATCAATAATTTTATCTTTAAAAATATTATCTATTATTTTAACCTTATCATAACCAAATTTTATTTCCAATTTAATTCCTTTTTTAATATCTTTAATATTATCTTTTATGCATTCTACAACAGAGTTAGTATATGCTCTAACAAGTCCTCCTGCACCTAATTTAATACCGCCAAAGTATCTTACAACAATAACTAATATATTATTAAGTTCATTTTTTTCTAATACATTTAATATAGGCAATCCCGCTGTACCACTTGGTTCTTTATCATCACTGCATTTTTTATATGAATCAATTATATATGCATAGCAATAATGAGTAGCGCCTTCATATTTTTCTTTTGTCTCATTTAGAAAAACATCAACATCAGATATGGAATTTATTATGTAAGATATACATATAAACCTTGATTTATTGATTATTATCTCTATTTCTTTATTATTTTTAATTGTTCTCATAAATAAATTATACCTTATTGTTTTATTTTTTTCAAATGTGATGTATAATTTATTTAAGGTAGGTGAATGTTTGATGATACAAGAAATTAGAACAGTTGTCAAAGAAGCTGATTTAGAGAAGGTAATTAACTATTTTGATAAATCGGCAAATAAAAAAGATTATGAAAAACAAGTAATTTATAATTATCATACTGAGGGAGATTTAAGACTTATTAGGACAAATAGTTATGTTAAATTAAGTTTTAAGGATAATAATGATAATGATGTAGTTTATATTTCAAAAAAATATGAAAAAGATTTACTTAATATGTTTAAGAATATAGGCATTAGTATTGAATTTAAGAGATTTAGAGAAAGATATAAATACATTTATAATAATATTTATATAACACTTGACAAAGGTGTTAAAATAGGTAATATACTTAGATTTAAATTTAATTATAAAAATGAAGAAGAAAAAAATAATGTTTTAAGTATCATAAAAGAAATTATGGATAATTTAAATATTGAAGAAACTTCAGTAAGCAAATTTGAAGAATTATATGGTAAATATAGAACTAGTTGGAATGATTTAGTTGGAGATATGAATGAAGATATATTCTTAAAGTAAGGTGATATTATGGATTATATTAAACAAAAGCTTTCACTTGTGCCTAATAAGCCTGGATGCTATCAAATGAAGAATAAAGATGGCGTTATTATATATGTTGGTAAAGCTAAAAAACTAAAAAATAGATTATCATCATATTTTAGAGGAACTCATACAGGTAAAACAGCAAGACTTGTTAGTGAAATTACTGACTTTGAATATGTTGTTGTTGGAAGCGAAAAAGAATCTTTAATATTAGAAAATAACTTGATTAAACAATATGATCCAAAATATAATATTTTACTTAGAGATGATAAGAGTTATCCTTACATAGAGTTAACTGACGAAGAAATACCAAGACTTAAAATTGTAAGGACTTTAAATAAAAAAAATAATAGTAAATTATATGGCCCTTATCCTAATGTTACTGCTGCACGTAGTACAGTTAATCTATTAAACCGTATATATCCATTAAGAAAATGTAATACAATGGGTAAAAAACCATGCCTTTATTATCACATAGGTGAGTGCTTAGGGTATTGTACTCATAATGTTGAGAAATCTAAAATTGATGAAATGAAAAAAGAAATTATTTCATTCTTAAAAGGTGATTATTCTTTAATTATAAAAAAAATAGAAAATGATATGTACATAGAAAGTTCTAAATTAAATTTTGAAAAAGCAAAGGAATATAAGGATTTAATTGATTATATAACAGTTACTTTATCTAAACAAAAAGTCGAAATTAGAGATAATACTGATATAGATGTTATTGGATATTATATGGATAAGGATTATTTATCTATTCAAATATTTTTTATTAGAGAAGGTAAAATTATAGAAAGATATTCTAAAATTGTTCCTTTAATAGATGATGTTTCTGAACAACTTATAAGTTATATAATAAATGCTTACGAGACTAAATTTGTTTTACCAAAAGAATTATTAGTTCCAGAAATATTAGATAGTACTCTTTTATCTAGTTATTTAGATATTGATGTAAAAATTCCTATAAAGGGCGAAAAAAAGAAAATAGTCGATATGGCATGTTCTAATGCAAAAATAACTTTGACTAATGAATTTGAAATGTTAGAGCGTGATGATAATAGGACTTATAATGCTAATCTTGAATTAAAAGAAGCCCTACATATGGATAAGTTATATAGAATTGAATTATTTGATAATTCGCATCTTTTTGGTACATATAGTGTATCTGGTATGGTTGTATTTAAAGATGGGAAAAAATCTAAAAATGATTATCGTAAATTTAAAATTAAAGTAGATACTAACGATGAATATTCAATGATGAGAGAAGTAATATATAGAAGATATTATAGAGTACTAATGGATAATTTAGAACGCCCTGATTTACTTATTGTTGATGGTGGTATTGGTCAGATTAATATTGCTAAAGAAATAATTGATTCATTAAATTTAAATATCAAGGTTGTTGGTTTAAAGAAAAATGATAGACATGCAACAGAAGCTTTAATTACAAGTGATAATAAAGAAATAAAAATTGATAAAAAAAGCAATTTATTCTTTTTACTCGAGAGAATGCAGGATGAAGTTCATAATTTCACAATAAATTATCATAAACAAATAAGAAGCAAAGGATCTTTAGAAAGTGTCTTAGATAATGTTGACGGAATAGGTGAGAAAAGAAAGTTAGAACTTATTAAAAAATATAAAACAATAAGTAAAATAAAATCTTTATCACTAGATGAACTAAAAGAGATTATTCCTTTAAATGTTGCCAGAAATTTAATAGAATTTTTGAAAAATTACTAAATGTAGCTTTTATTTTATAAAAAAAGTGTTATAATACTAGCTAATTGAGGTGATTTCTATGATAAAAAATAAAGACTTAAAAAAGATAAATATATTAATAAATGGTGATGAATTAAATAGAAGTGAAATAATATATAATAATGTAATATCTAATTTAAACTTAACTGAAGAAGAACAAGTTAAGTATTTAAAAGATAAAGCTACTAAATTAGAATTAGAGATAAAAAGTAGATCACTTACTATTCTTCTTTGCTTAATTAGCCTTGTAGGTATCGGATTCGGAATATTTTTACTTATGAATGATTTATATTTAATAGGATCTTTATTTATTGTTGTAACATTTGTTGGTGTATTCATTAGATTTTATTTAATGTATCAAAATATAATTAATTTAACTAAATCAAGAGAATTTGAAAAAGTTGATGCACTTAAAGAAATATTAGAGGCTAGATTAAGATAGTAAAAAATACTATCTTTTTTTTAATTTTTCTATTGATTATATTTTTAAAATTTGTTATACTTATATTGCGTTAGTGATATGGCGCTGTAGCTCAGTTGGCTAGAGCAATCGGTTCATACCCGTCGGCCATACAATAAATTTACCATACGGCGATGTAGCTCAGTTGGCTAGAGCAACCCGTTCATACCGGGTAGGTCGTGAGTTCGAATCTCTCCGTCGCTACCAAATTGAAATTAAGAGTGTTTTATGGCACTCTTTTTTTTATATATTGTGCCAATTTTGTGCCATAATTAGTAAAAATTAAAATTTTGGCGAATATCAAAACAAAAAAAGAATACATTTTTTGTATCCTTTAATTATGTGAATCT
>JAFUZI010000041.1 GCA_017476705.1 Bacilli bacterium | reverse complement strand
TAATAATTCCTCCTTGATAACATCTATAAGTTTATCAAGGTCTTGTTTCATTTGTTCTATGTTCCCGTTATAATTTATCACTATATTCATATCTTTATACTTTTTCGTGCAGTCGGAGGACTTGAACCTCCCGTGTTAAGATTTTCCCCGTTTATCTTATCATTACGGCTAACCTGCAACTGCTACCGTCCATAGTGTTGGGGTACCTTCCGAATTTCTTTAATAGTTCTTTACTGTTGAACAAATACAATTTTCTATCGCCACGTCTATCTTATGACTTGTACAATAGTTCAACATCTCACTTACTCCGACAAACTCTTTTACCGTCTGCCCGCCGTTTAACAACTTACAAAAGCCCGTTTCATCGTTAAACTTCACTTGATACCTGTTCTCGCTTCTAATTAGTTCTTTCATCTTTTTTACTGTTTTAAATGTTATTTAATATATTGTCCATTACTATCTCAGATAATTTCTTTACATAGCCTTGAGGCAGCTGCTTGTAACATTCTTTCAAATGTCTTGCAGTATAAACCTTCGTATCCCAAGCAATAATCTCGTCGGTATGAAACCTAATCTCTCTTACGTTATACAAGGTATCCTCTGCATTTTCTTTTTGAGTATGCACTCCAACTACTTTATATACAGTTTTAATCTCATCTCTGCTCTCAAATGTAATTCTTTGAATACTGTCATCCCATCTTGATTCTTGTCTGTAATACTTTCCTATTAAGTTTTCCTTCTTTTTCATTTTTTCTCTATTTTTAAGGTTATTTTATTTTCTTTTTGCTACATCACTACTTTTTTGTAATTTTGTAGCGTAATTCAGTTTTGAATTACTTTGCAAAAATATAAACTTTATTTATATTGAGCAAGTTTTATATAAACTTTTTTTATATTTTATATGAAAGAAAAAAAATATCATACTGAATTAGAAAGACTTAACAAAGTTATAAAATGGCTTATTTTTTCTGATTTTGTTGAAAATGATAAGGATTTAGCTGATAAATTAGGCTACAATAAAACCTATTTATCACAAATATTTAATGGCAAAGTAGCCTTGTCTGACAATTTCATTGAAAAACTTATAGACTTAGACCCAAATATAAATAAAGTTTGGATTAAAACGGGTACAGGAAATATGCTCAAAAGCGACAGTCATCATATAATTACTCAAACTGTCAAAGCTAACGGAAATATCAGTAATGCTGGTAATAACAATATTAACATACCGATACAAACAACAGCGTCAGAAAATATTGGTGACAAAAATATAATAAAAGAACTCCGTTCTATTATAAAAGATAAAGAGAATACGATAAATCTACTTTCCGAAGAATTAAAGGCAAACAGAGAGGAACTTAAAGAAAAAACCTCGCACATTAATCGCCTTTTAACTATTATTGAAAAACAAGATAAACAGTAATTAAATAATATGGATGGTAATTTAACTAATTATCACTTTTTTATAGATTATAATTTTACAAAACTTGATTATTTTGCAATATCCTCTCTGACTATTGCTGATTATTATTGGTTCTATAAATATTGTCAATAAAACCTCATTAATGATTATATTTACACCTTTTACCTTTTATCATTACAAAATTCTACTATTTATAATTGTATTATGCATTTCTTCTGAAATCCTTTTCCTGTCTGCTTCTATTGTCAAATCTATACATTTCTTACAATCGGAAATATTATCCCAATATGTCGGATGAAATAGTGTTGTATAAACATCGTCAAGTTCTCCAATAAAACTATTATTTCTCCAATCTAACATCTGATTCTCCCATCTTATAAAGCATAAAAACTTCCTTTTTCTCTGTACCTTATATCTGATAGAACCATCTTTCATTGTACATTCAATTATTCTAAATTCTAACATAATTTACCCTTTTGATTAAATAAAAAGTGGCAGTCAGTTGCCCAACCGCCACCACCTTTTAGACACTTCACTTCTCAGCGATGTTTCTACGTCAATCCTTTTTCATTTCCACTTTTTAGTGCCGAAACAGGATTTGAACCTGTATCACTTACCCTTTGTATCAATAGACCGCAGGAATGTAAGCATTCTCCCTGTTAAACTATTCGGCATTAACATAAAATAACCTTTAAAAAATAACTAAAAATGAACTCACGCAAATTTTACAATGCAAAATTACATAAACTTTTTATTATTCAATAACTTACACCATATAACACCCTGCAAAAGTACCCCTTCAATCCTGTATTTTTGCCACTTTAAAGCACCGAAAAACGACAAATAACCCCTATATATCACAATAAAAATTTCCTCATTTTGCATAAGCAACGCATAAGCAACTGCATAAGCAAACATAAATTTTTACTTTTTAAACCTCTCCTACCCTACCCAATTTTAACCGTTGAAAAAACACAAAACAATAAACAATCCGACCATCCTACCAACAATAAAAGAACAGGGCGTAAAACCCCGTTATTTTGGCTTTACACCCTGTTTTCATATCCTTATTAAACGGCAATTAAAGACCGTTTAAACCTATATTAAAGACCCGTTAAAGAATAGTAGGCAAAAATTAAAGCAAAATTAAACCAAATTAAACTTTTTTTGCTTTTCGTTCTATCCGCAAAAATATATAATATCCTTTGTAAATAATTAAAAATCAGTAAAAAATCGGCAAAAATATATTTTACATTATTTTGCTTTTCGTACTTCTGCCCATAAATTTTTGGAACGTTAATGTTTGTAAGGTTCCTACGTTTTTCGGCGTTTTTTTGGAAAATCGGCGAAAAAGTGTGGAACCTATGACACGTTGTTTTGAGGTTCCACAGCCTTTGTACATAAGGGTTGCGGAACGTTGTTGAACCTTTTTTCAAATTTAAACTTTTTTTATATATTTATTAAAAGTATATACTTAAACGTAAAGTTTAACTGACAGCATGTAAATTACTGATTATTAATTAATATAACGTTTATGGAATCTTATAATCAACGTTCCAAAAAAGATAACGTTCCATAAATCTTCAGCCTTTTTACGCCTCTAATCCCCCAAAATAACGCCCCATTCCCCAATAACGACAGTTTTTTGATAGAAAATACTCCACTAATTTCTCAAAATAAAAAATCTCTTTAGAAATTTTGCAGAATGGAATTTTATTACTACCTTTGCCGCAGAATTGTTACAATTCTAAGAATGGAATTTTTAACATAAAAGCAATAAAGAGATGAGAAAGATAAAAACAGTTTTATTACTTCTATTAGTAATAATATTGTGCCCGAAGATGAGTAAGGCTCAAATGGCAACAACTATGACGGTAAGTGCAGAAAGAGAAATTCTTTGGTCTGATGATTTCAATCCCATAAAAACCATGAAGATTGATGAAGATGATAAAGGCATAGTATCTTTGTCACAGATGGCAAATGCTAATACTAATCAAAGAGAATATTTTGTTTGGCCTTTAGACAGTCTTCAATTTCCAAACTTTACCACAACGTCTCGTTCTTACTTTACTCTTACAGTAGAAGGAAGTAATTATGTTTTTGGGAGATTGATTATAGGATATACCATTACAGACTTTGATTACGATGCTAAAGATGATATGATATACTTTTGTGGGGTAGAGAATAATCTCAATGGATATCATAAAAATATTATTGGAAGAGTAAGATTTTTTGATTTGTTTTATTCTACATCTTATACAGTACCTATAGATATTTTTTATATTACAGTAAATAATCCTAAAGCATATTTACAAAAAATTGATTTTTTTAGATCAAATGTAAATAATGCTCCAAGATTATCTCTGATTGCAAATGATGAAGATAGTCAGAATAATACAGTAGGAACTAATAATTATATGTTGGGATTCTTTTCATCATATTATATTTGGTATGATATTGCATCTAATACATATCAATCATTTGAAACATATAATACAAGATTAACAGACGTTATTCATACTAAAGATTATATTATTGTTTGTGGAATGAGAGATTTACAGACACTGGTTCTATATTCTCATATTAAGGATGCTCCCTCTATTTATACTTCTAAATATTACAACACTTATCCTCTATATCATAATTTTAAATATCCACAATATGAAATTATAGGATTAGGCTCCAAGGAAAATACTTTTCTGATAGGTTGTTCTGTTATTGCTCCTCAAGAAGACAGAATGGAATTTTCATTTTTTAATATAGATACAATTATTAATAAATTACATACGCAAATTGTTACTGGTATGGAAGAGGAATGTAGAAGTAGAATAACAGATATGGTATTTGATTCTGTTACTCGCTTTGTTCATGTTCTGGCTTGTAATGGATGTTCTATGTTAAATGTCAAGGATATGATATTTCAGGTTCAACCTTACTTAGTTAATCCATATATATCTTTTATGACAGTTCCGAATGAGGCTAAATCGGGGTGCTATTTAATGAAAAGTTTAACTCTATACAATAAGAACCAAGATTTTTTAGTATTTGGGGCAAGAGCAAATGATTCCATAGTAAATGTAGATGGAACTTTCTCTGGTTTTAAAGGTAATCTTTACTTTTTCGATAGGCTCGCTTATGATAATGGTTATGCTACGAATTGCGGCGAAGATTATAAGTTATTAATAGGACCTAATAATAGTTATTATGTAGAAGTAGAAGGTCATATGTATAATAATATAACTATAAATAATGCCACCACAAACTTAATTAGTGCAGGGAATCTTGATAAATTATGCAATTTAATTTGTAATTAAATAAGGAGGAAATAGAAATGAAAAAAGTATTTTTATTGTTGATTGCTTTTTCGTTAAGCATATCAATGCTGGGGCAAGTAACGAGTGGTAGTGTTACTAATCCTGACCCAAGTATTATGACAGATTCTGTTGTAAATAATCGTGAGCATGGCGATTACTATCTTTATCCGGAACCAACTGACAGCAATTGTTCCCTTCTCTTAGATGTTTATGGATACTGCGAACCGACTATCTATACAAGTTATTATAATTGGTATTATGGTCCAAATTTC
>JAFUZI010000040.1 GCA_017476705.1 Bacilli bacterium | reverse complement strand
GTATCTCCTTTTACAGCTGTTTTATCTGTTCCATCGTAACTTATTACATATTGTCCGATAACAAATGAATATCTTTCAACTTTATTATTAACTATTTCTAACCAACCACTTGTTGGTGCTTGACCTTTTACTGATACACCAGATGTAGATGCCATTGGAACATCATAAACACCTGATGTAATTTTTGTTTTATCAGTTGCTAATTCATTAATCAGCATTTGTTTTTCTACAGCATCAATATATCCTAATGCACTTGATTCTGCTGCACCTTTTCTAGTTTTTTCAATAACACCTAATATTTGTGGTACAGCGATTACAGCTATGATTGCAAGAATAACTATTACAGCTAAAAGTTCTATTAAAGTAAAACCTTTCTTCATATATACCTCCTATTATATCTCATATATATTAACTAAATATATCCATTTTTATTTTTTATTAACAAACCACATCTTGCCAATCTCACAACTATTACTAGATGGAGCTGGATCTGGCATATCTACTCTTACTAAAACAGGAACTTTAAATGCACTACCAAATGCTATACAATTTCCAGGTTGTAAAATTCTTAGTCTTTTAACAACTTCCTGGGTAATATTTGGTACCATTTCTTTTATATAATTAACATCTGTTGGATGAAGCATTTTAAATATAAGAAAATTACTACATTGTGAAAGTGATGTTTCAGAAAGTTCACTTGGTCTTTGTGAAATAAGTCCAAGTATTACACCATATTTTCTACCCTCTTTTGTAATACGCTCAAATATATTATAACCAAGTAAGAATTTATCATTATCATTTTGAACATATCTATGAGCTTCTTCAAGTATTATATGAAAAGGCAGACTTGCGCGTTTTTCCATACCTTTAGCATAATCAAATAATAACTTGGAATATATCTTAGTTATATTTTTAGCAAGCCTATCATCAATATAATTAATATTAAAATTAATTATTTGAGCTTTAGCTCCATTATCTGCAGTAAGAAGCTTTTTAATATAAGAATCTTTACTAACATATTCTGGATAACTAAAATATGCTGAAACCTCGCTATTTGCAAGTGTATGCATTCTAACTTTAAGTATATTAGCCTCATCATATATTTTATCACTCTTTAAAGCTCCCTCAGATATAAGCGCAAAATCAAATGCATCCTTTAAATCATTTAATGTATACATTATTGTTCCATCAGGTAAAGATAAATCATAATCCTCTGTTAAGAAACCCTCCATAAAGTTCATAACAAGTTCCATATCTCTAATTTTACCTGAAGAATCAATAAGCAAGCATTGTTTTAGAGGTCTACTATATCCTGGTTGATATATTATAGTATCCAAATTTAATTCAGGTGTATTATAACCAGTTAATACTGAAAATATTTGATCTCTAATTTGTGGAGCAGGTCTTCCACTAGATAGTATATCTAAAATTGCACGCGCTAATATATCATTTTTACTTTTTACAACTGATTCATCTTTATTAGCAAATAAATTTACATATTTCAATGCTTTTTCAATTATTGGAATTTGTGAATGTTTATCAGCATCTAATAAAAGAGCAATATCATCAACGCCTAAAAGCCATAACGGAATTCTTAAGAGTTCACTATCATTTATTCCTAAATTAGTAGTATAAGTTTTAAAATTTATTTGTGGAACAACTTCATGTAACTTAGAAAATGCTGTATGATATTCTCCATATGCATCAAACAAAAATATACTAGCTCTATAAGGAATAGGATCTTTTTTAGAAAATAAATTTTGAATAATTCTAGCTACACTACAAGATTTACCTGATCCAGTTGAACCAAAAACTGCAAAATGAGAATTAAAAAACAAATCTATATCAACACCAAGCTTAACACCATCATATATTGGACTTTCGCCGATATATAAATCCTTATCTTCTTCATATTTATCAAGTCCAATTATTTTATTTATTTTATCAGGTGAAACTAAAGAAACTTTTGAGCTAAAGGAAGGTTTTCTAATAACTCCAAATACAAATTCATCATTTATAATTTCACCAAGTAAATTTATATATGCTTGATTATTTTTTATATCAACAACTTCACCTATTATGCTTCTTTTATCATCTTTCATAATAGCATGATGTGAAAGTAAATTATCTTCTTTTTTTAAATCTATATCTAAATCTATAATTACAGTATTATCTTCAATTGAAACAATATGTCCAAGCATATTAACCCACTCCTTATTCTAATAACATTATACATTCTTTTTTATTAAAAAAAAAGATTAAAAATAATCTTTTTTAGTTTTCTACTCTTGCTTCTTTAATATCCTCTATTTTATCAAGAACATCTTCTTTAAAATATTTAAATGTTGTAATAATTATAATTGCACATGGAAGTGATACAACAATTCCTAAAATTCCAAACAAAGCACCACCGGCAAACACACTTATAATTACAACAAGAGGATGAACTTTGTTTGTTTTTCCATATACAATAGGATTTATTACATTACCATCAACTATTGATAAAATAAAGAATAAAATAATTGTTCTAACAAAAAGTGACGGACTTATTACAAATGCTGTAATTGCAGCAACAGTATTATTAATCATTCCACCAAAATATGGAATTAAATTTGCAACCATTGCCAAACAACCTAAAAGTACTGCATTAGGATGTCCTATAATTGTATAACATAAAGTATATTCAAATAAAGAAATAATCATTATTTTAGCAAATCCACTTAAATAGTTATGCATCTCATTATCTAGTAATACTACATATTTATACATTTTTTTAGATGTTTTCTTTAAATACTTTCTGATGTGAGTTCTAAATTCATCCATATCAATTAACATATAAATACATGCAGCAAACGATATTAATATTTTAGAAAGTACTGCTACTGATGTAGAAATAGCATTAACTGCTCCATTTGATATATAATTACCAAAAGAATTAATTACTTGATCAAAACTATTGCTTAATGTTTCTTTTAAATTACCAATATTCAAATCAAAATCAAATGATATTTCATTTAAGAATGATAAAATACCATTAAATAAGCTTCCAAGTTGATTAAACAAAAGTGGAACTACTATTACAGCAAATATACCTAGAACTGCAATAAATAATAAAACAATTATTAGAATCGCTAGTGCCTTAGGTATTTTATGATCACATAAAAATTTAACAAGTGGATCAAGTGCATAAGCAATAACAAATGCAAGAATAAAAGGAAGTGCAATATCAAATATCTTTTTAACAATTCCTATCCATAAGCCACCCATTTTATATAGTAAAAATATAATTACCATAATAAGAGCACAATTTATTAACTTAAAATCTATTTTATTTTTAATCATATTATCATCTACTTTCTAGCAATATAGTAACTGGTCCATCATTTGTAATATTTACACTCATATCACTTCTAAATATTCCAGTTTCAACGCTCACATATTTTCTTAACTTTTCATTGAACATATCATACATCAAAGAAGCATCTTCTTGCTTCATAGAATTTATATAACTTGGTCTATTTCCTTTTTTAGTATCAGCATATAAAGTAAACTGTGATATACTTAAAACTTTTCCACCCACATCTAATATTGACTTATTCATGACACCATTTAAATCGTCAAATATACGTAAATTTACAAGTTTATTTACTAAATAATCTACATCACTTTCTTTATCATCAACTTTAAACCCAACAAACACAACTAATCCTGAATCAATTTTACCTACTACTTTATCATCAACACTAACACTTGAATTTAAACTTCTTTGAACAAGCAATCTCACATTATACCTCGCTCTACTGATATACATGCTGGAATACTTTTTACTATGCTCATAAATTTATCAAGCCTTTCAGTGTTTTCAACAAGAATTGTAAGTTCAAATAAAATATCATCTTCATTATTATATGTATTAATTGTCTCAACATTTATATTATTATTTGATGCTTTTGATACAATATCAAGTAAAACATTGTCTTTTTTTTCTGTCTTGATTAAAAGAGTTGTAGAATACTTTTTACCTTCAACATCTCCCCAATTTACTGATATTATTCTTTCATTTACATCATCAATATTTGGGCAATTCATTCTATGAACAGATATACCATATCCTTTTGTAATATAACCAACAATTGGATCACCAGGAATTGGTTTACAACAAGATGACAATTTCAATTTAATCTCATCTACTCCATCAACAACAATATCTTTTTTTATTATATTTTTATTAGTAGCTGTAACCTTTTTTAGTAAAATATCTTCTTTAGATTCAGCTTCACCATAAATAGCATTTATAACAGCAATAGGCGTTATTCTAGAACCACCTATTGCAATATAAATCTCATTTAAATCCATTTTAAATGCTCTATTTAATTTTTCTATATTTGATTCTTTATAAAATTCATTATAAGCAATTTTCTTTTTATGTAATTCTTTATTTAATAAATCTTCACCTTTCTTTAAATATTCCTCTTTATCAAGTCTATTAAAGAAAGCTTTAATTTTACCTTTTGCTTGAGCAGTTTTTGCCATATTAATCCATTCAAGAGAAGGACCTTTAGAATTATTGTTAGTATTAATCTTAACAACATCTTCGTTTTTAAGTTCATAATCAAGTGGAACCATTACATCATTAACAATTGCTCCAACCATCTTATCTCCAACACCACTGTGTACTTTATAAGCAAAATCTATTGGTGTTGCTCCACTTGGAAGTTCTATAACATCTCCTCTTGGTGTAAATACATAAATAGTAGAATTAAACTCATCTTTTAATGATGTTACAAACTCTTCATCAGTTGTTTCTTCATTATTAAGTTCCATTATAGATCTAAAGAATTGAAGTTTACTCTCCATTTCATTTTTATTAGCTACTTTAGAACTTCCTTGTTCTTTATAAGAAAAGTGAGCTGCAATACCTCGTTCTGCTACTTCATCCATTTCATATGTTCTAATCTGTATTTCATATAAATGGTCATATACACCAAATACAGTTGTATGAAGTGACTGGTACATGTTAGTTTTAGGATTAGCAATATAATCTTTAAATCTTTTAGGCATTGGTTTAAATGCTGAATGTATTAAACCAAGTGCTTGATAACATTCTGTTTCTTTATCGACAAAAACACGAAGTGCAAGTAAATCATATATTTCACTAAACTTTTTACCTTTATCTAGTTTTTTGTAAATACTATATATACTCTTAGATCTACCCTTAATTTGATGTTTAATACCATTTTCATTTAATATACGAGATACTTCATTAATCATCTCTTGTACATCTTTATCTCGCTCTTGTTTTGTTTGATTTAATTTATCAACTATTGAAAAATATACATCAGGTTTAGAATAACGAAGAGCTAAGTCTTCTAACTCACCTTTAATTTTATTCATACCTAAACGATGAGCAATTGGAGTTAAAACTGAAGTTGTTTCATTAGCCATTCTCTTTTGTTCTGATTCAGACACTACCCAAAGTGTTCTCATATCATGCAAGTGTTCTGCAAGTCTTATAATTATTACTCTAACATCATCTGTTAGTCCTACCAATATTTTTCTTTGCATTGCAATAGATGATTCTGTTGATATATCAAAATTAAGTTTTTTTAATTTTTCAACACCTTCTATTAATTTAACAATATTCTTACTAAACATAGATAGGTCTATATTTTGATCAAACTCATACACATCATGAAGTAGTGCAGCGCATATAGTCTCTACATCAGGAGTTAAATCAGTTAATATATAAGCAACATTTAAAGGGTGATCAATATAATTGTCACCCGTTAATCTCTTGCTCCCAAAATATACTTTAGAGGCAAAATCATAAGCTTTATTTATAAGCTCTACCTCAGAATCATTCAAATAAGTTAATTTATTAATTAAATCATCTAATGTTATCTTCTTTTGTTTTGTCATAAAACACCACCTATGCTGCTTTCACATAACTTCTATTTTTTACTACTACATCAATTACTTTATCCTCTTTAATTCTTGTTCCAATTAAATGTTTCGCATATTCTTCAAAAGAATTATATTTATGAACATATTCCATAACTAAGCTGTCACACAATATTTTTTGAGTCAACTTAACATTACTTTTACCCTCAGCCATATTATCTAAATATTTTTTTAAATACTTAAATAATCTATCTTTCATACTATAATTAAATTCATATGAAGCTCTAGAATAAGCAAGTGCGAGCATAGTTGAATTAATATATGTATCTCCATCAATTACGGAATTTGATTTTTTTAATATTTTATATGCATTACTTCTTTTTGAAATTCTAATTTTATCTTCAAAAAATTCTTCTTTATAATAAAGTTTTTTTAAATCTTTTTTTTCAGAATCATTTAAATTGCTTACACTATCAAGTGATACTAAAATATCATCAAGTGTAACATATGCATAATTACGATTTTTCTTATCTGTCAAAAGCATTTAAATCAACTCCTTAATTGTTTATGCCTTTTACTTTCTTTTCCTCTATTTCATCTATTTCATACCATTTTTTTCTTTTTGGTTTACCTACTACTTTAGATTCCATCTTAAACCATAACCATCCAGCTATGAAAAGTGATGAATAAGTTCCAGCAGTAAGTCCAACTAAAAGTGCTATATTAAATTCAATTATATCATGAGAACCAAATAAAATTAATGAAAGAACAGTAACTATTGTAGTAATACTTGTAATTAAACTTCTCTTAATTACTTGATTTAAACTCTTATCAACAACTATTTTTAATTCATCTTTATTTTTTGGTTTATCATTATTCATATTTTCTCTAATACGATCAAATACAACTATTGTATCATTTATTGAATAACCTATAATTGTTAATATTGCAGCAATAAAGATTGTCTCAACCTCTATTCCAAATAGACTAAATACTGCGAATATTAAAGCAACATCATGTAAAAGTGCAACTATCGCACCTACTGCATAATTAAATCTAAATCTTAATGATATATAAATTATTATTGCAGCTGCAGCAAGTAATAAAGATATAATTGCATTTTTAATTAATTCTTTCTTTACCATATCTGATACAACACCAATATCACTTGATGCTTTAAATTCTTTTTGTAAATTATTTTTTAAATCTAATATTTGTTGTTGTGTTAATTTTTCATTAACTTTTAAATAAACTTCATTTTTACTTACTTCTTCATCATCATTAATTGTATAACCAGACTTTTTAACATAAGATTCTACATCTTTAATTTTTAAAGTTTCTTCAGATTTAACATTTATTGAAGATCCACCTTTAAAGTCTACTCCTAAGTTAAGCCCCTTAGTACCTAAAGAAATTAAACCTACAACAATTAATAATACTGATAAGATAACAAATAATTTTGCTCTATCCATAAATCTAACATTTGTAAATTTTTCCCTAACTTTTCCAACAAATAACTTTGGTTTTTTAACAAATATATCTGCATCTACAAATAGTTTTAATAATACTCTTGTAAATACTACCATAACAAGCATAGT
>JAFUZI010000039.1 GCA_017476705.1 Bacilli bacterium | reverse complement strand
TTAATTAATGAAACAGTACCAACTAATTGGTCATCTTTAAGGTTAATTAATTTAACACCTTGAGCAACACGACCTGTAGTTGAAATTTGTTCAATTGGAAGTCTAATAATCATACCACTGTTAGTTATAATCATTAAGTCTTCGTTACCATTAATTACTTTGAATGAAACTATATTACCATTTTTCTCTGTTACATTAAGTGCTTTAACACCTTTACTTCCTCTATGAGTTTGACGATATTCTTCAATTGGAGTTTGCTTACCATATCCTTTTTCAGTAACAACTAATACATTTTGATTATCTTCTGCTATTTCACATCCAACACATGTACCATTTTCAACATTGATACCTTTAACTCCACTAGCAGTTCTTCCTAATACTCTAATTTCATCTTCATTGAATCTTACCATTCTACCAGTAGATGATCCTATTAAAATATTATTATTACCATTTGTCTTTTTAACAGATATTAGTTTATCATCATCTTTTAATGTAATAGCAATCTTACCATTTTTTCTAATACTATCGAATTCTTCAATTGCAGTTTTCTTAATTAAACCACTTTGTGTACAGAATACAATATATTTATTTTCTTCTTCATTTTCAATAGAAAGCATTGCTGTAACGTTTTCATCTTTTTCAATTGGAAGTAAGTTTATAATTGGAAGTCCTTTTGATTGCCTACTAAATTCAGGAACTTCATAACCTTTAATTCTATAAACCTTACCTTTATCAGTAAAGAATAAGATATAATCATGAGTTGTCATTGAAATTAAGTATTCAACAAAATCTTCTTCATTAGTAGTCATACCTTTAATTCCTACACCACCACGGTTTTGTGTTTTATAAACATCATGATTCATACGTTTAATATAACCGTTTTTAGTAAGTGTTAGAATGATATTTTCAACAGGGATAAGTGATTCATCTTCAATAAAGTCAATTGCTGTCATATCGATAGATGTTCTTCTCTCATCACCATATTTATTTTTAATTTCAGTCATTTCTTCTTTAATAATACCTAAAACTTTTGCTTCACTAGCTAAAATTGATCTTAATTCTTCAATTCTTGCAAGTAAATCTTTAAGTTCATTTTCAATCTTATCTCTCTCTAATCCAGTTAATCTTCTTAACTTCATCTCTAAGATTGCATCAGATTGAGCTTCAGTTAAACCAAATTTACTCATTAAGCCAGCTTTAGCTTCTTCATCAGTTTTAGCTCCTCTAATTAATTTAATAACTTCATCAATATTATCAAGCGCTATTTTTAAACCTTCTAAAATATGAACTCTTTTTTCACATTTATCTAAATCAAATCTTGTTCTTCTAATAATAACTTCTTTTTGAAAATCAATATATTTTGAAATTATATCTTTTAAACCTAGTGTTTTTGGAACACCTTGATCTAGCATTAATAATGATATACCAAATGTTGTTTGAAATTGTGTATGTTTATATAAGTTATTTAATACAACTTGTGGATTTGCGTTATTTTTTAATGTAATTGTTATTTTTACACCATCTTGTTGTAAATCAGTATGGTAATCAGCTATACCCTCAATTATTTTATTGTGGACAAGTTCTGCTACCTTATTTTTTAAGTCTGATGTATTAACTCCATAAGGAACTTCATCAACAATTATATAATGTTTTCCTTTTTCTTCTTCAATATGAGCACGTGATCTAATAGTTATTGATCCACGTCCTGTCTCATATGCTTTTTTAATACCACTATTACCTAGAATTATACCACCTGTTGGAAAATCTGGGCCTTTAATGTATTGCATAAGTCCTAATGTATCAATATCAGGATTATCAATATAGGCAATACATCCATCTATTACTTCACCTAAGTTATGAGGTGGAATATTGGTTGCCATACCAACAGCAATACCCATAGTACCATTTACTAGAATATTTGGAAATCTTGAAGGTAATACTTTTGGTTCTTTTTCAGTTTCATCAAAGTTTGGATCAAAATCAATTGTATCTTTGTTTATATCTCTTAAAAGTTCTAAAGAAATCTTAGATAAACGTGATTCTGTATAACGCATTGCAGCGGCACCATCACCATCAATGTTACCAAAGTTTCCGTGTCCATCTACAAGTGGAGTTCTATAACTGAATCCTTGAGCCATACGAACCATTGCTTCATATATAGAAGAGTCACCATGTGGATGGTATTTACCCATAACGTCACCTACTATACGAGCAGATTTACGATGTGGTTTATCAAAGTTATATCCTGACTCATACATTGACCATAAAATACGTCTATGAACTGGTTTTAGTCCATCTCTTAAATCAGGAAGTGCACGAGATACAATAACACTCATTGAGTAATCGATAAATGACTTCTCAATTTCAGCTACTATATCATTTTCTTTCATTTGATCTGTATTCATAAATTACTCCCTTCTATACATCTAGATCACTATATGTTGCATTTTCTTCAATAAATTGTCTTCTTGGTTCTACTTCCTCACCCATTAGTTTTGAGAAAGCAGCATCTGCAGCAATAGCATCCTCAACTGTTATTTTTCTAAGTACTCTTGTTTTAATATCCATTGTTGTTTCGTTTAATTGATCTGCATCCATCTCTCCTAAACCTTTCATACGTTGAATAATACAATTTTTTCTTTGTGTTTCAGTTAATGTATTTAAATAATCATCTAAATCTTTTTCATCTAAGCAATAATGTGTATCATTTTTACCTAATTTAACACCAAATAATGGTGGTTGAGCGGCATATACATGTCCAGCTTCAACTATTGGTCTAAAGAATCTAAAGAATAGTGTTAATAAAAGTACACGAATATGAGATCCATCTACATCGGCATCGGTCATAATAATAATTTTATTATATCTTAACTTTGATAGGTCAAATTCATCACCTATACCTGTTCCAAATGCAGTAATAATAGTTCTTATTTCTTCATTTGATAAAGCTCTATCAAGTCTAGCCTTTTCAACATTAAGTATTTTACCTCTTAAAGGAAGTATAGCTTGAGTCATAGAGTTACGTCCAACTTTAGCAGAACCACCTGCTGAATCTCCTTCGACTATAAATATTTCACATACTGATGGATCTTTTTCTTTACAATCAGCTAGTTTTCCACCAAAGTTTACAACATCTAAGTCACTTTTACGTCTAGTTAATTCACGGGCTCTTTTAGCAGCTACTCTAGCACGTGATGCTGTCATTGCTTTTTCTACAATAATTCTTGCAGCATCAGGGTTTTCAAGTAAGAATCTTTCAAATCCTTCACTAAATACGTTATCTGCTAACTTTCTTACCTCTGAGTTACCAAGTCTACCTTTAGTTTGTCCTTCAAATTGAGGATTTGGATGTTTACATGATACTATCATTGTTAATCCTTCTTTAACATCATCCCCAGTTAAAGAATCATCTTTTTCTTTTAAAATATTATTTTTTCTTGCATAGTTATTAATAATACGAGTTAATGCTCTTCTTACACCTTCTTCATGTGTACCACCATCATGTGTATTAATATTATTAACAAATGAATAAATACTATCAGAATATCCAGAGTTATATTGCATTGCAACTTCAAACATAACTCCATCTTCTTCACCTTCTAAGTGAATAATATCCTCATGAATTGGTGTTTTAGCTTTATTTAAGTATTTAACATACTCACTTATACCACCTTCATAGTGGAAAACTTCACCTTGAGTATCTTCATCATCTCTATCATCTCTTAAAGTAAGTTTTAATCCTTTATTTAAGAATGCAAGTTCTCTTGTTCTAACTTTTAAAGTTTCATAATCATAAATATCTGTATCAAATATTGTATTATCAGGTTTAAATGTAACAGTTGTACCAGTTCTAGCTTCTTCACATTCACCTATAACATGAAGTGGTTCTTCTATTTTTCCACCATTAATAAATTTAACTTCATAAATTTTACCATTTTTATAAACATCTACAACTACCCATGAAGATAAGGCATTAACAACTGATGCACCAACTCCGTGAAGTCCACCAGATACTTTGTATCCTCCTCCACCAAATTTACCACCTGCATGAAGTACTGTATATACAGTTTCAACAGTTGACATTTTAGTTTTAGGGTGGATATCTACTGGAATTCCACGTCCATTATCTTTAACTGTAATAGAATTATCTTTATTTATAACGATTTCAATGTTGTCACAGAAACCAGCTAAAGCTTCATCTATTGAGTTATCAACAATTTCCCAAACTAAATGGTGTAGACCTTTTACATCTGTTGTACCAATATACATACCAGGTCTTTTTCTAACTGCTTCAAGTCCTTCTAAGACTTGAATGTCGGATGCGTCATAATGTTCTAACTTATTTTCCACAATCAATCACCTCAACTATTTTCTTTATTTTTGCATTTTCAATATTTATCAACTTAGATTTATCTCTTATTTTTTTAGAAATATTAGTTAAATCTGTTGTTGTAATTATTGTTTGAATATCATTTTCTAAATATTTTAATAAATTACCTCTTTTTTTTCTATCTAATTCACTAAATACATCATCTAAAAGAAGAATTGGATAACTACCCTTATATTGATTAATTATCTCTATTTCAGCGAGTTTAATAGCTAAAATAGCCATTCTTTGTTGTCCTTGAGATCCTACATTCTTAATATTTTCACCTTTAATGAAGAATTCTAACTCATCTCTATGAGGACCAATCATAGTTATTTTATTTTTTAACTCTTTATTTATATTCTTTTTAAATTGATGTTTTAAATTATTTTTTAACGCTTCTTTATTAAAATCATCTATTATAAATGATGTTTTATAAATCACATTAAACCCTTCAATATTAGATAAATCTTTATAAATGTAATTAATACACTTATTTAACTTTTCCACAAATTTATAACGCATTTTATATATAATAACTGCTTTATCAATTAAATAATCAGTTAATATATCTAAATAATTATTATCAATTTGTTTATTTTTTAAATAATCATTACGCATTTTTAAAAGTTTATTATAATCATTTAAAACATTAAGATATTCACCAGATAACTGACTAATCTCAGAATTTAAAAATCTTCTTCTCTCATAAGGAGAACCTTTTATTAAATTTAAATCATCAGGATAAAATATTATTATATTCATCTTAGATATATAGTCACTTACCCTTTTAATCTCATTATTATCTATTTTAAGTAATTTTATCTTACCATCATAAGATAATTCTAACTTTGATTTAATATGATCAATAAATAGATTTCCACTTATTTTAAATAAAGATTTATCATCTTTAATTAAATTGTTATCTATATAAGAACGATGGGATTTTGTCATTCCTAAAACATATAAACTCTCTAGTAAATTAGTTTTACCTTGACCATTATTACCATAAATTATATTAAGCCCCTTTTCAAACTCAAGTGATAAATTATCATAATTACGAAAATTTTTAACTTTTATGTCTTTAAGATACATTATTCACCTTCTTTTTTAAAAAAATGGCCTAAATTTTAAAATTTAGTAATTCGAGGTATCCCACTACCTATATATAATTATATCAAAAAAACAACAAAAAAAGAAGAAAAAACATTTATTTTCTTCTTTTTCTTATTACAAAATCTAACATTGTCGATCTTAAAATTTGATTTTCTAGTGAACCATATGAAATATCTAAATTAATTGTATATCCATTCTTAAATTGAATCATGGATAATTTATCATTTTTCATATATTTTTCTATTTTATTTAAAAAAATCCAGCAACACTTTTCGTCTCTTGGAGTAAGTGTTGGAAATGTTATTATATTTTGTGTTTCTTCTACTAAAATTGGTGTTTTATATGATATTCCAAGCATACTTATAGTTCCAATATGTCTACCTTCATAAGATGAACCAAAATACTTACAACTTTTATCCACAATATCAAATGAATTTTGATTAATAAAAAATTCATTATCCTCTTCTATTATATGACTTACTTTACTAGTAATAGGTATTATAGCCATTGTTTTACTATTTATTTCATATTTTTCCATATTATTCCTCTTTTCTATAAATTTAATGGCTACTACTCTACTCATTTATCTTGTCGAAATATGTTTTTTATTGTGGAAAATTAAAAAAAATAGGATTTTTCCTATTTTTAATATGTTTTAACTGGAACAATTAATTGAATAATATCATCATTTTCTGGATTAGTTATTAAAATAGGTTTTTCCTCACCATTAAAGTTTAAATTAACTGTATCACAGTCAAATGATTTTAAAGCATCTAACATATATTTAGATGAAAAAGCAACTTTAAATTTAGATTCATTGTTAGTTAAAGCACTAACAGTTTCTTCTACATGTCCAATTTCTGGAATATTAGATGAAATATTAATTGTTGATCCTTCAAAATTTAATTTAATTGTATTTTTATCAAATTCACTAGTTAAAAGTGATGCTCTATCTATAGCTTGATAAAAATCTGCTAAGTTTAAAGTTAAAATACTTTCAAATTCATTTGGAATTAGTTTATTAGTATCAGGATAATTACCATTAATTAATCTTGACATCATTAAGATATTACCAAATTTAAATATAATTTTATTATTAAATATATGTATTTCTATTAATTCATCTGAATCATCTAGCATTCTTTCTAATTCAATTAAGTTTTTAGATGGAACTATTATATTAATAGATTCTGATAAATAATCATTTAATTTAACAGTTTTTTTAGCTAATCTGTAAGAATCTGTTGTAGTACACTCTAATATATTATTATTTATTTTAAAGTTAATACCAGTAAATTCAGGTCTATTTTCTTGAGTTGATGCTGCAAATGAAGTTTGTTTAATAATATTTTTAAAATCACTTCTCATCATATGAATTGGAGTTTTACTATCATCTAAGTTTAATTCTGGAAATTCATTTACATTATTACAATTTAAACTAAATGAAGAATTTGATGTCGATATATTTATTTGATTATCAATAACCTCTTCTATTTTAATAATATCATTTGGAAGTTTTCTTATTATTTCATATATATATCTTCCTGATATTACAACTTCACCTAAATTATTAACTTTTTCAATATCACTTGTTGGTATAAATGTTTTAATAGCACCTTCATTATCAGTACTTGTCATATATAAACCTTCATTTGTAAGTTCAAATTTTATACAGTTTAATATTGGAATAATATTCTTATTAGATATTCCTTTTATAGCATAATTTAAATTATTTAATAAAATACTTTGTTTAATTTCTAAATTCATATAAACCCTCCTATTTTTATTATTTATAGTATTTATTATTATTATAGAAGTGGAAAAGTGTGGAAAAATATGTATAATGCTTATTTTTCAAGGCTTAAACCACTTTTTTACATGTTAATAAAGTGTTAATAAAATTGTAAATTATCCACTATACTAATTTGTTAATTATTTTTTCAATCTCATCTTTTAGATCAGGTTGTTTCTTTATTTCTTTTTTAATCTTATCAACAGAGTGCATTACAGTTGTATGATCTTTTCCACCAAATTCACTACCTATTTTAGGAAATGACTCTTCTAAATAAGTTCTACATATATACATAGCAACTTGTCTTGGAAATGCAACAGTAGCTACCCTTCTCTTACTTTTTAAGTCTTCCACAGTAATATTATAGTTTTTAGCTACTAATTGCTGTACTTGCTCTACTTTGTTTTTAGATATTACAGTATTTACAAAATATCCTTTTAAAGCTTCATTAGCAAGGTCAAGATTAATATCACAACCATTCATCATAGCTGCATATGCTATAACTCTTGTAATTGCTCCTTCTATCTTTCTTACATCGCTTGTGCAATTACTAGCAATAAATTCTTGTACATCCTTAGGGAAAGGAGTATTTAACATATGTCCTTCTAGTTTTTTCTCTATAATATTAAGTCTTAGCTCAAATTCTGGTGGTTCAATTGGTATTGTAATACCCCAGTTAAATCTAGTTCTAAGTCTATCTTCAAGTAGTTTTAGGTCATCTGGTGATCTATCCGAAGATATAATAATTTGTTTATTTTTATCATATAATTCATTAAATGTGTTGAAAAACTCTTGTTGTGTTTTTACACCATTACCGAGATACTGAATATCATCTATTATTAAAATATCCACATCTCTATA
>JAFUZI010000038.1 GCA_017476705.1 Bacilli bacterium | reverse complement strand
TTTACAAGCATGGGTAAGATATAATATGATGAAACTTCCTACGTTTGCTGATGAATATGATAAAGAAGGAAATTTAATTCAAAGTAGTTCTGATAAATTTGAATTGTATCTAAAAGGATTTCCTAAGTATTTTGTAAAAACGGCATTAGACTTAAAAAAACTTCCTGAATTCAAAGATAATTATATCTTATCTAACATAGGAAAATATTTAGCAGGTTCAGATAGATTAGCAGTAAATTCTTTAAATAAATTAGATAAAAGAACTATAGAACAAGCACAAAATTCTTGGAAAGAATTATTAGAATCTAAAGATAAAAAAGCAAGAGATTTGGGAATGGGTCTATATGTATATATGCTATATACAAATGGAGGATATTTTGAAGCTGTAGGATTTTGTCAATTTTCTACAATAGATATGATGAATTTAATTCCAGGATATACTGAAATGCTACAAAGTTTATCTAAAAATAAACCAACTGACGAAGATATTCTTAATTTCATTGTACAGGCAGCCGCTAATAATGTTGTAGATGCAAAAGCAGTTACTGAAAAATCTCCATACTCTGTAAATACTACATATGGGAAAAATTTTGGTAAAGATAATACAATACAAATAATGAATAAATCTAATCAACCACTGCCTTTACTATTGCGAGTAGCAACTAAAGAAGAAGGAGAAGAAAAAAAGACTACAAAATTATATATGTTTATAGAGGATTCAAATCCTTATATTACGCAAAATAAAGATGTATATACTCAAGGTATTTATAAAAAAGTACCTGATATTAAATATAAACCTAAATACGAAAACTATACATTAAATATGAATCCTAATGTTAAATGGAACAATGCTGAATTTGATGATAATAGACTTAGACCAGTATCTAAAGTAATGAATGATACTGAATATCAATTAGAATCAGATACCCATATAAAATTAAATAGTATTGCAGTAAATGAAGTAGAAGATTCTTCTCCATTAGAAGAACTAAATACAATCTCAACAGAAGAACCAATTGAAATTCCTTTTGATGTGTCAATGAATACTAATATAATAGTAGAACAATTAAAAAAAGAAGCACTTGAGGAGAATTCTAAATCTTATGAAGAACTTCTTAACTATGATAAAAAAGCAGCATTAGAGATAGAAAATGAATATAAATTAGCTTGTAAAAAATAATAATTATGGCAAATAATTGTGTATGGTTACCAGAAGTAACAACAAAAAATGGTGATAAAATAGTTTCACCTTTGTTTTCAGAATTATCTAAATTAACAAAAGATAGGAATTTAACAGCTACTTTATATAATGCTTCTCTATCTTCTGAATTTAGACAAAATTATAAATTAACTTTGAATGAATATAATGAAGTTAATTTCGAGGATTTAGTAAAATTAGATATAGTACAAAATACTATAGATAATAATAAAAAAGTTAAATATCTGGATAATAAATTTGGTACAGAGTTTAAAGAAATAGAATTTAAAGAACGTGCTGATTTATTACAACAAGCAGACAAATTTAATAATGATAGTCAATATAATGAAAAATATTGTGCTATTTTAGAATTCAATAAAGACGCTACTCGTATAGCAATAGTTCCTAAAACTTCTGAAAATTTAGATACTCTTATAAAACAGCAAAAAGAACGTAAAATACATGATTTTATGTTTCAGTATTTAAATAAACATAATATAGGAGTAGATGTTTTAGATAATTATGAAGCTAAGAATAATGATGGTATTACTGATTTTTCTATAGCAAATAAATTTGCTAACGAAACGCATAATTTTATCAGATTAGCTAAAGGCAAAAGGGGTGCAGAAGCCCTATCTGAAGAATTTTCACATGTGGTTATAGAATCTACTTTAGATAATAATATTGTAGCAAGATTTATAAATTCTATAGATGAACAAACTATTCAAGATCAACTTGGAGAACAATATGAAGAATACTACAATTTATATGATGGAAATATGTCTCTTTTACAAAGAGAAGTTGCTGCTAAAATATTGGCAGATAGAATAAATAAAAATACTACAGAAAAACAATCTTCTATAGAAAGGAGGGTAGAATCATATGTAAAAGATTTTTATGGTTCTATGAATGAAGATGAAATTTCAGAAAAACAAAAAGAGATTCAAAATAATGCTGATGCTGTACTTTCAGAAATAAAAAAAGATTCATTGACTTTAAGTATTCCTGAATACAACAGACAAATGAGTAAATTAACTAAAACTAGTTTAGCTTTAGAGGATTTACAACAAATTGCTAGACAGGCTAGAATATCAGAACAACGAAAACTGAACACAGTAAAGAAGTTAGATAAAGATCCTGAAAAAATAGAAAAATATGAAGAGGCTCAACATAAACTTATAAATCAATTAGGTATTGCTATAGATCCTGAATATACAGTAGAAGAAATAATTGACTACATGTCTGGAGTTTCTAAAAGATTGATAGATTTAACAACTAAATTAAAATCTGTTACTTCAGATAATATAGATGATGACTATATGGAAAATAAAGCATCTTTATTAAGGGAAATCAAAACATTCACTAATTCTTATATACCAACTATAGAATCTTTAAATGAAGTTATACAAGCAATTGAAGATTCTGAATATGAAGATATGCCATTTACTGATGAGCAATTAGAAGATTTAAAAAATATTTTAAAAGAATCGCAATCTCAAGTACTATGGCTTAATAATAAATATGCTAAATATTCTAAAGAATTATTTACTGAATATATAAAAGTGTATTTAGAAGAGTATAACCAAGCAGTATCTTTAAAAGAGAAAATTGATATAGATAATTTTATGGAATATGTAAGTAGAGATTTATCTTTTATTGATAGGTGGTTATATGCAGCACAAGATTCTAATAATTTATTAATTAGAATTATAGATAAAATAGTTTCTACTCAAAAAGAATACGCTAGATTAGATACTATAGACGATGTTAAAGTTATACAAAATGCTGCACTGAAGGCAGAAAAAGCAGGAGTGAAAAACTTCGATTTCATGTTTGAAAAAGATGAAAATGGAATTCCTACAGGTAAATATATTACAGATATAGATTATCAAAAATTCGAAAAAGAAAAAGCGGCTGCAGAAAAAAGGATAGATGAGCAGTATTTCAAAACCCCAGAATCTAAAAAAGATAAATGGCTTAATATATTTGCTGCTAGGGATTTAAGAAAATGGGTTAAAGAAAACACTACAGAAGACGGAATACCTAAGAAAGAATTATATCCTGGAAAAATACAATCTTTGAATAAAGCCCAAAAGGAATTTTATGATACCTTTATGGAATTTTATAATAAATATAGAACAATGTTACCATCTTCTGTAATGGAAAACAATGGAATAATATGCATACCTAAATCTAATTTTGAAAACTGGAAAAATATTAAAAATACTAAAGATTTAAAAAATTTTCTTAAAAGTACTGTAACTAACCAAACTCAAAGAAGAGAAGATATGGATACGTACGAAGTAGAAAATTCTACTATAGGATATGATGGTAATGTTATGGAAATGCTTCCTATATATTTCCATAAAAAACCATCTAATTTGGGTTGGGAAAACATGTCTTTAGATGCAGTATCCACTCTAATTGCTTTTGGTGCTATGGCTAATAATTATTCAAGAATGGACGATGTTATAAATATATTAGAGTTAGGAAGAGATACAGCACGCAATATGGAAATTGCTAAAACAGTCGGAGATAAACAAGCTGTAGAAAAAATAAGAATAGGTAGTCAAACATTAATAAATAAACTGAAGAAGCAAAAAGATCGTGGAAGTAATTTTATGGCTCGTATAGATGATTATTTTTCTATGCAAGTATATGGTAATTATAGAAAGCCTGAACATATTACAATTCTAGGAAAAACTATATCTTTGAATAAAGTTGCAGATAATTTAAACTTTATTACTTCTATATACACTTATGCCATGAATGCCAATGCTGCTGTAGCAAATATTACTACAGGTTGGTCTATGGGATTAGCAGAAAAAGTAGCAAATGAATTTTTTTCAGCAAAAGATTTATTATATGCTGATAAAGAGTTTACTTTTGCATTGCCTGCATATATAGGACAGCGAGGAAAGCGTTTTAAAAATGATAAATTGTCTTTATTTTTAGAACAATTTAATGTTCTACAAGACTTTGAAACAGAGATAAAAAATATTGATTTTAACAAGCGTTCTAGATTTGCACATTTACTAGATACAAACTCTTTATATTTTATGTCCAATTCAGGAGAATTGTGGCTACAGTCTAGAACTGCATTAGCTTTAGCCCAAAGATATAAACTAAAGAAAGAGAATGGGGATACTGCTACCTTGTGGGATGCATTAGAAGTTGTACCAATAGATGGAAAGGACACCTCTAAGGGAGCCAAGTTACAAATTAAAAAAGGCTATAAAAAAATGGATGGTAAAGAATTTACTAAGCAAGATATTGTAGATTTTACTCAACAATCTAAAGTTTTAAATCAAAGAATGCATGGTATTTATAATAAACAAGATATGAATGCTGCACAAGCACATGCAGTAGGGCAGTTATTATTTATGTACAAAAAATATCTAATACCTGCAATGCAAAAACGTTATCAAAAACGTAATTATTCTTTTCATACTCATACAGAAACTGAGGGTTATTATAGAACTCTTGGAAGATTTTTGCAGACACTTGGACAAGATGCAAAAAGGGGAGAATTTATAATGACTGCTCATTGGAATGAATTAAAAACATATGAAAAAGCTAATATAAAAAGAGCTTTAACTGAGACTGCACAATTCCTTGCATTATGGGCATTTGTGGCATTGACAGATTGGAAGATAGATGACGATGATGACGATGAAAAAAGAGCTAAAAAAGCTTTAGAATATCAAGTACGTAGATTACTTACAGAATTAAGAGCATTTACAGTAGTAGATCCAGTAAGTTTTATTCGTTCTAATCTTAAATTAATGGACCAGCCTATAGCTGCTTTTTCTCTTGCAGATAGAATACCAAAAATGGTAGATGCTTTTAAATTTTGGGATTGGGGTAATTGGGCAGAAGAAGATGATTATATTCAAACAGGCAGGTTTAAAGGGCATACAGAAGCTTATCGTGGAGCTGTTTATTTTATACCGTTTTGGTCCCAATGGGAAGCGTTTAGACATCCAGAATATTTAATACCATTTTATAGATAATGCACAAGAAATAAGGGATTTTGACTAATAGCCAGAATCCCTCTCCTTTTCTCTAGTTGTAATCAATAGCAGCGTTCTACATAAGCAAGTTCTTCATCAGAAAGATTTTCTATTTCAGAATCAGTTAAACCTTCATTTAACAATTTTTGTTTTATACTATCAGTAGATTTTTTATAAGGTTCTACATTAATGCTAGAATCTGCAAATTTTCCATTACGAATATCTCTAAAATAGGTATCTATAATTTTAGAATTATTGGTAGTAATATGCAAAAAGTCTAATAAATTTTTAAAGAAATTTTTTATTTTTTGTCCTATTCTTCCCATTAAAGTATTTCCAGTTTGCATATATTCCCTAAATTCTTCAGCTAATGTTTCTTCTGCTTTTAAGTCAGACATTTCTTCACCGTAAATCTTCTTAATTTCTGATAACAGTTCACTACGTTTTTTCGAATCTGTAATACTATGAAAAACATAATGAAAAGCTTCATGATAAATAGTACCTTCAGGAGCATTTTTTAGTATTTTTATAGCATTGTTTTTGTACACTCCCCAAGCTTGAATACCCCCATTAGAATTTATATTATCTACAAATTCTATTTTGTTTTGAATCTGAGGCAAAGCTTCTTTAATCCAACTTATCTCATTTTCTAGTATTTGCGAATCTTCTTCATATGTTATACTATTTATAGGGGATTGCTGTCTGAAGAATACATCATCATCTTTAACAGATAATCCATTATCTAAGTTGGATCCTACGTCAGAATCAGAATATTCAGAAGTTGCTCTATCCATAGTTTTCATAGTTTCTTTGAATAATTTAATTGATGTATCCTGTTCTCTTAATTCATCCCTAACTTCCATTAATATTTTAGGAAATTCCTTACCCCATTTACCTTTATCTTGTATGTGAGTTAAAGTAGCATTGCCCGTATTCAAAAGCTTTTGTAAAGCTTCTAGATTTTGTTCAAAAGAAGCTTTTATTAAATATTTCATAATAAGGGAGGAAACCTTATCCCATTCTGCACTATTAAAATTATTTAAAGTACTACCTATTTTTTTAGCTTGTGCAGGAGTAGCATTTAAAATTTCTCGTATTTTATCAGCTCCTACTTCTGTCAAGTTTTCTCCAGAAGCATAACTGTCTGAGAAAAGAACTTTAACTGCTTGAAAAGCGTTTTCTACAGTAGATGCGCCACCAATAGCACTTGGTATATATGGCATATTTGGTACATTAAAAAGGTCTAGTAAAGCAAATTGTATGTTAGATATAGGCCTATGTGCAAAATTACTTAATTCTGCATTTTCATTAGTACCAGCATATATATTTATAGTAGTATTTGATTGAGAAATAGAAGACTGTGCAGTATTAGATTGGGAAGTATTTGTAGATACTTCAGTAGGTGTATTTTGTTGTATTGTAGTTTGATTTTGAATAGATGTAGGCTTTGATTGCTGTACAATTTCTTCTGTGTGTTTAGGAGCTTCTGCAGGAATTATAGAATCTAAATAAGACAAGTCAGTAAAAAACTGTTCTGCTGAAATAGGTGTATTAGTATTTACAGATACCTGCATTAATCCAAATGATATGTTACCAAGAACATCTTCACGTACTCTAACTAAATAGTTTATAGATCCTGAGACAATTCCTATATAACCACCTTCATATTCCTTATAATTTTTACTTATGTTAGACATTTTTTCTTCCAAAGCTTGCATAGCTTGATCACTAGTTGTAAAAGAAGAAGGTTTTCCAGATTTTCCACTATTACTAGTATTTTTAGGAGTAGGAATATTAGTAGGAGCAACAGGATTAGATGGATTAGTTTGAGTTTGCTGTTGTTGTTGTGGATACATGAAAGGTACTATTTTTCCATTTTCCCATTTACCTACATATACTTGAGGATTATGTTCTACTAAAGTAGTAGTATTAATAGTTACCATTTTTGAACACATATCAAAATCTTTAATATCGTCTTTCCTAATATTCATAGTATATGGATTATTTCCACCACATAGTAAATTATACAATTCATTTTGTATGAATTTAGGATCTGTATTAGGATAAAATCTTACCCTATTTTTTTCAGATTTATGAGTATTTAAATCAATGGAATTTATTTTAAATACAGGTTCTCCTGACGCTTTATCTAAAGTTACACTGCAAGTTATAAAATGATTTTTTTTATAAGTAAATCTGTTTAAATTAGAAATAAGACTTTTAAAAATAGTTGTTACTTCATCAATATTTTTACCCTGTGCAAACAATTGATTAGTATTTAAAATACCATTAATAGTTTTGCTGAGTGAAATGATCTCCTTTTGCTTGCCTTCACCTTTAGACACAATAATATCTTTATCGCCTCCCAGCATTACTTCATTAAACATTGCTTCTGTATAGGCACGAGGGCGTACAGGAATATTTATAGTAGTGCCATCAGATAATTGATATTCTAAAAATACTCCTTCAGATTTATCACTTTTATAAATAATTTTAAATTTATCTTTTTCAGGTTTTTTGGAAACACCTCTCTTTTCTTTTATATGTTCTCCATAAAAATCAGATAGAGGGACTGCTTTTTCTTTATTATCATAAATTATAGTGCCTGATTTTTTTCCAACTATAGAAAAAGGGTAAGTATATACATGCTGATTACCAAAAGTTTTAAAATTCTTCTTATCTTTACTATAATTATCTAATAACCATTGGCTAATAGCCATTGAATTACTATCATATTGTTCATGTCCTTTTCTGCCAGTTTGTCCTGGCTCAAGAACTTTCATAATAGGAATATACTGTCCGCCTTTTTCCACAGCGATAAATACTGCAGGACCTTGGGAAAATTTATTAGAATCATCTACTAAATAATATACTTTAGTTTTACTATTTATATCTTTACCTTCTCTAATTAACTCAAATCCTCCAGCATCTTTAATATGGTTAATTACTACAGAATTTTCAATAGGTTTTGATTCACCAGCCCTTAAAGCATTCCAATCATATTCTGATACAGAAGATTCAATATAGCCATCAGAAGTATTTAAATATGTAGGCTTACTGTCTATTTTAGTAGTATCTGTTACAGGAAGTTCGGATTGTTGAACTCCTCTGGCAGCATCAAAATTATCGTCTATGATTGTAAGAGTTTCTGGCAATTTTTGTACATCTATTATAGGAGATTCTGTTTCTTCATTTTCACTATCTACTATTTTCAAAAGATTGTTAGAATCTCCAGTAGTTTCGTATACAGTAGAACCGTCAGTAACTAGGGTATTTTTTGGCGTTTTATTTTCTACAATAGTTTGTTTTTGTATAACGGTTGGTTTTGATTCGAATTTAGGTTTTTGAGGAGCTGGAGAACTAGAGTTTCTAGAAGATGCAGATTCTACATTATTGAGATTTTTAATAACATCTTCGATAATATCTTGTAATATATTAGTATTAACTTCTATATTATTTATATCTTGAGAAAGTGTTTCAATTGCTGCATTAATATGTTGATTTATAAAATCTTGATTAATCATATCTTTAGCATTTTTTTCTAAAGATTCAAATGCTTTTTGAAATACTGCATCTGCTGCTTGAGATATTAAATCAATAGTAGTATCTGGATATTTTCTGTTTTTCAGTTCTTTAGCTACTTTTATACTTAAAGCATTTTTATAAGAATTAGCTTTTTGGTATTCTTTAATTACAGAATTATCCTTATTTCCTTTTAATATATCCTCTTCAGTAAATTCAGAAGAAACTGCTTGTAAATCTGATAATGTTTGTTGTATTAATTTATGAACATCTGATAATGTTTTAACATTATTTAAAGCATTTTTAAAATTATTTTGTGAAGAATTAATTTTCTCTTCAGCTTGTTTTTTAGTTTTTTCAGATCTATTTTTTTTATTATCCTTTTCTATATTTTCTGGATTGTTTAGAAATTCAATAAGTTTAGCATCGTAAGTTTGTTGAGCACTTGTCAAAGATATTAAATCAGCAAACATATCCATTACATTATTATCAAATGTAATACCATATTCTTTATTGGCTCTATTTAATTCATCTATAATTTTAGCACCATTTCCAATAAGTTTTTCAGCATATCTTTGTATTAAAGATTTATCACTATTTTTTAGTATAGAAGTAATTTCATCTAAAGATTTTTCTAAAGCGTCTAAATTATCCGAAAGTATTTTAGTTTCAGGTTTAGTTCCTAATATTTTTTTAGATTCTTCCTCTGTTAAATATGTATAATTTTGCTCTATATTTTCAGCATTTTTATCATACTCTGAAGATCGTATTTGAATATCTCGTTGTTGAATATTAAATTTATTTCTGACAGCATTTATAATAGTTTTTAAATCATCTGAAATTGTAGAACTCCTTTCTTTCATATTATCTAATGCCATATGCATATAAGCAAGCTCTTCAACTTGTTTATCAGACAATAATCCAGAAGTTTGGTTTTGTATCTTTTCTATATAATTAGCATAATTATCTATTTGTTCTATAAAATAATCCCTATTCTCTTTTATTTTTTGTTTTGCATTATCTATATTTACAGAACCATCTGACTCTACATAAGGACCTACTTTTTTAGTAACTCCTGTATCTTCATTAGTAATATCTTTAGATGTTTGTTCTATAATATCATTTACTAAAGCTTCGTTGTCCGTATCTAAAATTGTATTTAACATATCTTTTAGATCTTGAAGACGTCCTGCTTTAGCGAATATATTTATATGAGAAAATAATTCTGCAAATTCAGCATTTTTGTAAGAAAAAACATCATTACTTTGTAAGGCATTTTCTTGAGCATTTCTGTAATGCAATACTTTAGTTAAATCATTTGCCTTATCTATAAATTTTTTATAGTAATTTGTAGTTTCTATTATACCATCGGCTTCTTCAGAATTTTCATTTTCTGCACTTGCTTCTTGTTCTATTTCTGTTTGAGTTTTATTCTCACTATTCGCTTTTTCATTTTCTTCAGTTTGCCTATTGTTAAAATTTTGATTTAATACATCGTCATATCCTGAAGTAATATTATTAAGCTGTTCTGCTAAATCATTAGTTTCTTTTACCCATGATTTATAATCTTTTATATTTTGATATAATCCACCCTCTAAAGTGAATGGAGATTGCCATTTTTTAGTTCTAGTATTATAAGGACTTCTAGGCATAACACCCCCCGTTATACCCATAACTAAACCAGCTAAACCTTCTTTATATGCTTCTGGATCTGTATAAGTTTCTTTTAAAGATTCAGTTATAGAATTGAATAAATTTCCAAATGTTTCACGCTCATCTTCTAATTCATCTGGATGCAATAATCTATTATTAGTATAATACATTTCAGATCCTTTTTTGATGGCATTTTGAAGCATTTCCTCATTAAATTCTGATATAGGACCATATGCAATTTTACCTATTCCACCAGCTTTTTGCAAATTAGAAGGACCTGCATATTTACCTAATCTTCCATTAACTCTTATACTATTTTCAAATCCATTTAATTTAGCTGCATTTTTAAAACTTCTTGAAAAGGCTTTACCAAACATAAACATATTTTCAGCCATCAATATCGGAATATTTGACCAATATGTTGCTCTGCCTGCTTTATCTGCACCCTTTTGTATTTCCTCTAAATCTCTGCTATAGTTAGAATTTAATTCTCCTAATCTTCTATATCCTTCATCAGTTTGTCCGTAAGTATTTATTATATTTTGCCTTTCTTTATCATATCTAGCATCTAATATATCACGTTGCTCATCGAACATATTTTTAGTAATCTCATTTGCTTCCATACCAGCTTCGCCAGAAGAGGATATAAAAGAAGTCATTAAGTTACTTAATAGTGCAGATTGTCTTGCAGCAGCGGCTGTAGAAGCACCTTGACTAATAAGTCCAAATGCTCTTCCCCATACTCCTCCTGCTGCACCAGCACCCATCATAATACCAGCGCTTCTTAAAGATTCCATCCACCAGTTCATAGAGCCGACAGTTTGACCAAGCCAAGATTTATTTTGCTCTTGTAATCCAGAATATAGAGGCATTACTTCATCAGCCCAATTCTCAACATACTGCATAAGTTGAGTAGTAGTATTATCATGCATATTTCCTTCCATCAACCCATTCAGAAAGCCTAAAGAATTTCGAATAAAAGAAGTACCTGCAAATACTGCAGCTTTACCAAGCCCATTGCCTAATTTATCGAAAAATCCTTGACCCATAGCACGTTGTTCATTAAATCTATCAGGGTCAGAATCTCCGATAATCCAATCATCATATTGACTAGGTCTAGTCATTCCAGAAGATGAAGTATAACTAAATGAATCATCTTCTGAATTATATACATTTCTAAAATTGTTATAAAGCCTATTTAAATTAGAAGTAGGTTTATAATCAAATGGTATTTGTTCTGGATATAAATCCTCATTTCTTATACCGCCATATTTTATTTGAGGTTGTGCCATAATTTTTTAATCATTAAAGTCGCTAACATAATCTACTAATTGTCCAGCCAATAGCGATTTTTCATCGGCTTGATATTGCAAGAAAGCTCTTGCTGCTCCTTCCCTATCTGTAATAGTTCCTGCTTTTACTCCAGCAGCCAACTCTTCCTTACGCTTCATTATCCTTTTATTCGCATCAGCAATCATTTGTTTCATATCATTATCTTGAGGATATTTTATAATTTGTCTTTTATTGTTTTTGCTATCTGTTATCATAGATACATATACATCATTTCCAATTACTGTATATCTAGGATCTACCCAATATTTTGGAGATTCTGAAGGCAATGTTAATTTATTTCCTGTAGCAACTGCCACTGTTTTACCATCTTTTCTATTTATAGTATAAGTATTAAATTGATCTTTAGTATTAGCCTTTTTTAAATTATTATAAATAACTTTCTGTTTTTCACTAGCAGGAGTATTTTTATACTCGAATTCTAAAATATTCAAAGCATCTTGTTCTGTAAGTAATTTATGTAATTGTTTGTAGTTTTTAATACCGTCAGTTTTAAATTCTTTCATAACTTTATCATACCTACTCTTAGGCATTGCGCCTTTAGTCTTTTTATTAATATTTTCCCAAGAATCTACTTCACCTTTACCATTAAAAAATACTCCAATATTAGAATCTGGTTTAGGATTTCCATTACCATCTAAAGTAATTGCCAATTTAGCATAAGTATTTATTCTTGATTTAGAATAATCTTTATTTCCAAAAGCAATTACAGCATTATTAGCAGATAGAGAAAATTTATCTGATGAACTACTATCTTCATTGTTACCTAATGAAGATTTTTTAGAAGATGAGGAAGATTTTGAACCTGCTGATAGAGATAGCATTTGTTCTGGAGATAGTCCATAAATATTAGTATAATTACCATCTTTATCTTTCATGAAACCTTTACCTTCCAAATAGTTATTCATTCTAGTATTAGCAGCACTGTTATTCTGAGCCGCAATTTGATGTTGAAATTGTAGATTTGCAAAATAATTTTCATCCTTTACAGTAGATTGAGAAGTTTCCCCAACTGCTTGAGGTAATACACTATACGCTGCTTGAGTTGCTTTTGTTATAGCATCTTCATTCCAACCATTTTCTGCATTGATTCCATATGAAGATAATGTATTATCTACAATAGATTTTACCATTCGTCCTGCTGGAGAATTAAAATCTTGATTGACTAACATTTGAGTAAGTTGAGCATCAGATAATCCAGTTACAACTTGTTTTAAATACATACCTTTTAAAGGATTTCCGTTAGGATCTACAAGTTGAGATAATGGCAAATCTCCGTCTAAAATCATCTTTTTTAATGGTACTAAATTAGCAGCAACAGATGTACGGATTTTATCAGCATCAAAGCTTTCAGTAAGAGATATATTAGGATTTTTAATATACTCATCTAATGGAATATCTTGAGCATTTCTTTTAAACACTACTTCGCTTGGATTAGTTGCTTTTGCTCTTATAGCATTTTGCATATTGATATTATTTATTCTACTTTCTTGAGCCTTTTTAACAGGAGTTATATTTCTAGCATAATCTTGTCTAAGTCTCAAAAATTCATTGATACCACCACTGCCTTCTAACCCATATTTAGTTAGACTATTAGAAGCACTTCTTATCTTATCCATAGTAGGTTTAAGATAAGTATTATACTCATCTTGAGACAGTCCTAAATTTGATGATTCTAATTCAGCATTTTCATAAGCATTAGACATTGCTAACATACCCATTGTTCTATTCTGAATTGGACGAGCCATTTCATCATAAGACAATGGTTGAAAACTACCTTTTGCATCTTTTAATTGTGATATATCTATTGCCATTTCTTATCTTGTTTTAATTGTTAAATAGCCGCCACATGCATGTTTTTTAGCAGCATTCTTTGCTTGTTCATCTGCATATAATAGTCTATATTTTTCAGAATCTAAAGCATCTACCATATATAAATGTTTTCCGATATTGCCTAAATCGTCAAACATTTTTTGTCCAAAATATGCTCTTGTAGTGTCATATTGATCTTTAACTCCTTTACGTGCTATAGCGTATTTATATAGAGCATCCATGAATGCTTTTTCTGCATCTACTCTTTGCCCTTGGACAGTAATATCTGCTTTCTGATTAGCTTCATCTGTTTCTCTATTAAATCTCGTTACATCATTATACCTTTTATAATTTTCTGCTTCTGCTGCTTGCATTGCTTCGGCAACAGCATTTCTATTTGTAGTATTATTCTGTAATACTCCTGCTTGATATGCTGCTTGATTTCCATTAACAGAATTACTTAATAAAGATTGTGTTCCTAATCTTTGTTGGTCTAGTTTATTTATATAATAATCTATATCAACAGGCTGGTATTTTTGATAATTTCCTATTGGGTGCCAACCGACATTTATTCGTTGTGGTGCTATTAAATTAACATCCGAATAATCAGGCTTTGTTAAAGAAGCATTTAGATAATTAAGAGAATCTCCTAGAACTGGTGCAAACATTAAGGGATTCATGCTCACCTTTTCTCTAGTTGTATTCGATAAAGAAGTTTCTCCTTCTGGAGTAATGCCTTCTGGAGTTAAACTAGAGGAAAGCTGAGGGGCTGTGCTCTCATTGACTTTTTTCTTTCTTGGGGAATTATTTCTAGGATTCATAGTTACTCTATAATCCCTCCAAGTACCATCCCAAGTATAGTCTGGACTTATTGTAAAATTACCGTCAGTCGGCTTATCAATATATGTACGTTTTCCATTCTTATCTTCCCAATAATACCTATCACCAATCATTGGATTATGTGCAAGTCCTGCTTTATGATCTGTAGCCAATTTTACAAATTCATTATATACAGAATCTCTATTAGAAAAATCATCTTTTAAAGCAAGTTTTTTTCTTAAATTGTCATATCCTTGTTCAGGCAATCCCCCTAAATATCCATCAATAACTGCTTTTAAATAATTGTTATTCGTCTTTAAAGAATTTAAAAAATTGTTCTTATACCAATCTGAATTTTCTATATCAGTAATATTAGAAATATTCATAGGATTATAATGCTCAGCACCTACTCCAGCTTGAGTATATTTCCAAGGATCTCCATAATCTGCAGGATTAACAAAATGCATATCATTTGGAGTATAATTATACTCAGATAAACCTGTCGGTAATCCTCCATTTAGCATTCCATAATATGGAGATTTTGTAAAATTATTCCATTCTGAACTGCCGAACATAGGTAGTCTTGAAGACTGTTTTAAAAGTCCGCCGTCAGCATATTTTTTAATATCTGTACCTAAAGTATCGAAAAAGTTAAATACATCATCCGTACTATTTTTATAAAAATTTGTATCGTTTTCAAAAGGATTAGTTTCCGTATTTTCCTCATTTATATTTTTTTTAGCCATATCTTCATCTAAAAGATTTTTTTGTGCATAATTTAGACTGTCATTTATAGACTGTTCCAAATTTTCTGCTGGTTTATAATCACCGTCTTCTGGACCAAATAATGCTTTAGCTAGCCATGATAAACCTGCTGCACCTCCTAAAGTTTCCCAAGATCTTCTATCATTTATCAATTTGCCTAATCCAGATCCCCAAAAATTAGGTTTCATTAAATAAGTATGCAGAGCTTTTCCAGATTCTGGAGATTGAAAGTAGTGTGTAAAAGGATTTTTACTAAGCAATTCAGATTGGCTTTTTGCAAATTTATCTAATCCAGGAATATAGTCTATACCATAAGGAGTTTTCCATAATGTAGGATTAGGACTAAAGTGAACGAATTCTGATGGAGTCTTCCACAATTGCTCTGTATTTGGTTTAGGTTTATAAAATAGATTATATTTCATATTTTTGGTTTTACCCAAATCATTACCTTTAATAAGACTCCTAGTTACTGCTTGTCCAAAACCTTTAGCTGTATTTCCTATACCATTAGAGACTTTAGCCACATTATCTGCAACTGCCAAAGATGCTCTCATTTTTCTTGTAACTGCATTTACACTTTCTTCTATTAATTTTAGTTGATCTTCTGATAAACTATCTCCGCTCTTAAAAGCCTGTATTAATTTTTTAGTTTCATCAGATAATTTTTCATATTGAGAAGGTTTTAATAACTTTACTCTTTCTGCCAAATCTCCACCGCTTTTTACATTTTGTCTGAATTGATTGCCCATTTGACGGGCTTCGGAAATCCATGACTTTGCATCATCTACAGTTTGTCTTAATACATTATTCTTATTTTCTTCATCTAAAACAAATTTCACTACTTTAGAAACTTTACCATCTTTGTCTGCACCTAAAACATGAGCAGTTTGTCCAGTCTTTTTTACAAATTTTTCAGCCTCTTCTGCAGTATTAAATATATTATTACCCAGTTGTAAATTTCTTGCTTCTTGTCTAGTTAATCCTAATGTTCTTAATAGTTTTTTAGTACTATTTGCTGCTTGATAAACCCCTTTCCCTATTTGCACATTTCCAGGAACTAGTGCTAAGGCTAAATCTAATGTACTTAAAGCATCTTTAGGAGAATTAAGATACGAATCCATTCCTAATGCTGCTCCACTTCCCCATAAAAAATTTCGACCTGCTTGTGTACTCAAAGCAGCTTTAGTTGCAGAAGACAGTTCAGCTAGTTTTGGTCCAAATGCTGCGTTACCAGCCTCAACAAGTTCTGGAAGTACTGTGCCAGCTGCAGGAAGCATCATTGCCCAATTTAATGGAGTAGATCCCACTGTATTAAATTCTTGCATCCATTGAGAAGGTCCCATATATTCACCAACACTACGATTACCAGGCAAATGTTTATTCACTTCAGATGGTACTGGCTCCCTCATTGTAGTATAATAAGAAGCAACTTGTTTCCACTCGTCTTCATTTTGAGGAACACCATATATTCTATTACCCTCATTATCTTGCATTACATAATAACCTGGAGTATCTGATACTGGAGAATATCCGTCAGTTGCCATTGTATAAGTACCATCACTATTATTTATACGCATAGGATAGTATACCTTTTTATCTTCTTTTTCTCCCCCGTCAGCAAAAATATGACTATTCTTATGTCCAAGTAATCCGCCTAAAGCAAAAGCCATTTGTTCTCCAGCTTGTTGTTCTTTCTGTTGTGCTTTAAGCATTTCTTGGGACATTTGTAACTTTTGTAAATTAGCAGCCATAGTTTTATCAGATATACTATCAACAGGTCTATCTGCCTTTTCTTTATATAAATCTCTTGCTATATCTGCATATGATTTTCCTTTATATCTCTTTGCTATTTTATACATTTCTAAATCATTATCAGGTATAGTTAAACGTTTAGAAAATATATAATCATTCCATTTGACTTCACCTTCTTCTACAAGATTAGGTTGTCCATCTTCTGCTATGCCTTGAGGTATTCCACCGTAAGGATTTTCTTCATGAGAACCGCCTTCATTAAATAGCGTCAAGAAAGGATTAAATGTAGTATCATTACTTTCCAAATCTCCACCTAAAGCAAACTGATTCATCATACCAAATTTATATGAACTTCTATCATTATTGCGTGCAGCATTATCAAAATTATTATGCATTATATTATTAGATCTTGCTATTTCTGCATTTAGTTTTCTTTGTTTTGCTTTATCTTTATTATGACCTAAAATACCTCCAATAATACCAGAACCTAATCCAACAACTCCTCCTATTGCAGCGCCTATTGGACCACCTACTGCTAGTCCTGCAGTTGCTCCAGATATAGCACTACCTAAACTAGAAGTTGCTATTTTACCGTTAGATATTCCACCTATATCAGAATATGATTTTCTTGTCATATCTTGAGTAGAATTTCTTTGTGCTACTAATGATTCATTAGTACCAGCAAATTGAGTGTCTGCTAAAGATCTTGCTAATGCTTGATAGCCTGTAGTATCTGCTTCACCTCTACCCAAATTAAATGCAGTACCTGCTATATCTAGTGCAGCAGAAGCGGCAGTTAATCCATTCCCAATATTAGTATTATTAAATATACTACTTTTAGTTTTTTCTGGTAAATACTTGTCAAAACTATATGATGTTGGATTGCTATATTCAAAAGAATCTGCATAAGTAGAAATAGGCATTTTCTCTATAGGTTCAGTTATTCCTTCATTATATAAACGCCTATTACCAAAAGTCCTTCCTGTTATATCATACCAGGGAAGAGTATAGTCATTTCTAAACATATTATGCATATTATTAGCACCAGTAAAATCTATATAAGCCATAATATATATTTTATTTTATGCAAAGTTACAAAATTATTTTCTTTATATACGTATTTATCAATTATTATTTAAGTATCTACTAATTATAATATACTACATTTAAATTATGTAATATTGATTTATGTGTATCTCCAGGCTTATTATATAACTTTATTCTAACCCAAGGGTATCTAACATAGTTAGTAGAAAGTCTGCTAGATAATCTATTTTGTCTAAATGCAGAATTAGAATCTATAGCCATTTTAGGTCTAGGTAATTCCGCTCTCCAAATACCAAATTTCTTTTGAAGATTTGATTTATAAGTATATGGTTTTTTATTGTAAGAATCTTTTAATAAGCCTTCAGTTACATCATCATTAACATAATCACTATATTGTCCATTTAGTAATAAGTAAGGTCTAGTAAAAGTACTACCATATTTAGAATAATGTAATTCCTCAAGATCTTCCATAGTATCGTAATAAGGAACACCTACTGATATATGACTATATGTAATATCTGACATATATGTATCTTTATTATATACTTCATTCACATATTCTAAACTTGTAAATACACTATCCTGCATATTTATTTTTTTAGGAGCACAGAATAAATCTATATAATAAGGCTCGTAGTCACCATAAAATATATTATAATCTCCATCAAAATGTTTATATATTTTAGACCATGGGTACGATTTATTTTCTTCCGTATTATCTCTACTCCAATCTGATTTATATGTTATGATTTTACCATTTATATTATGTAAATGTTTAATATTATAATAAGGATATAACGAAGTGAATGAAGCAGAATTTTCATTATATACTATACAGTATTTAGTATTTTCTATATAAACTTCATTGTTTAAATATTCATAAAATACATAAAAGTCATTGTCTTTTTCAATATGTTTATTAAACCAAGATTTCATTCCGCATTTTAAAGAAATGTTAACAAGGTTTTTGCCATCAAACACATAAAATATTTTACGTAAAGAATCTACAAAATATATTAAACTTCCAGTGTTAGTAATACTTTTATAGTGTTGTACTCCAACATTATAACATACTATATCGTATCCTGTAACTTTTTTATTATTTGCAATAGTTAAAGAAAGTCCAGATTCTGTTGTTACTGCTTCTCTAGTATCATAATATATTCTAGAAATTGCATTTTCTTGGAAAGCATATACATAGTTTTCTAAACTTTCCAATGCTATAATTTTACCATATTTACCATCTAGATCTAACTGATTAGCCAGAGTCATATTATACCAAGTATCTACATTTTCTCCATTTAATTTTTGCTCCGACCAAAATACAGAACTTGGAAAATCTGTTAATTCTTTACTATTATCTGATAAATATACTGCGTTGTTTATATCAAATATTTTAGAGTATGCAGTGTTTAATAGTCCATGATTTTGAGGACGTGCATATAAAGATCTTTCTGGAGTTCTGTTATTATCATAGTATCCATCTGTATTCACTCTACTTTCACATCTAAATGATAGAATATCTACTATCTGATTCATATCATTTTCTGT
>JAFUZI010000037.1 GCA_017476705.1 Bacilli bacterium | reverse complement strand
TTTCATACTTTTCATAATTAATTAACGAAATATTTAGATAAGAGTCATATACAATATCATTACCTTGAATTTCAATAGTACTTGAATCATTTTCAATTGTAATGTATCCCAATCCTTGGCTTTTTATTTTATCAAAGATTTTTCCTGCATTGCTTACACCGAAAGCAATTGAAGAATTATTCCATTTATAACTAAATAAATTCCATAGCGGCTTAGCATCATCTTTATATGTTTTATAGAAACTACCTTCTTTTACAAGAATAATTTTTTTTGGATTTTTTTCTTTAAAGTAGTCGTACTTTTCTATTGCTTTCATTGTAAACTCCCTTTCCCAAGTCTTTATCTTTTTCAAGTAACCATAATAACTTCCATAAGACCTGTAATATTTCATCAAATCATACTTCTTTAATGTAACTAATTTCTTCTTAATCTTTTTTATTGTCTTTTTTCTATAAGTTACATCATACTTATCATTATCTATCTTATACTTATACCCTAAGAACGTGATTCCTGTTTTCAAATTTACAATTGAACTCTTAGGATTAATTTTCAACTTTAATTTTGTTAACTCAATTTCAATCAATTTCCATATTATTTTTAATCTATCACGGTCTGTATCTATAATAATGAAATCATCCATGTATCTTACGTAATATTTACATCCCAAATCCTCTTTAATGTAATGATCTAAATCGTTTAAAAAGAATATTGCTAGAAATTGAGAAGTCATGGCACCAATACTTAATCCAACACCTTTTTCATAATGAGGAATATTGGTTCCATATTTTTGATTCAAATTATCTATTATATTGTTAATATATGGTTTATCTGTTTCATCAATAATTGTTTTAATAATTTTTAATACATTTAAGTCTTGTATATACTTTGCAAGTTTTTCCATCAAAATATCGTGTGGAATGGTATAGAAGTATTTGCTTATATCTATCTTCAACACATATATTTCTGATTCTGGATTATTAATTCTAATTTTATTAATATAATCATTTATTAACTTATCTGCATATTTACTTCCTTTACCTTTTCTTGTTGCAACATTACTATCAATAAGCTTATTTTCTAGATATGGTAAAAGGTAATAATTAGCAACAAAATGATTAACAATTTTGTCACCTACTGTCTGACTCATTACTAATCTTGCCTTTGGTTCAAATATTAAAAATAATCGAAAGGGTAAAGGTTTATATAAGCCATTTAGTAATATTTGATATATATTGTAATTCATGGAATTCTTGTTTACATGGTATCTAAATATTGCTCTTTTGTTTTTACAAGTTCTTCTTACAATATCCCACGTAGAAATTACATTTTCATAAGTAATTGGTTTATAATATATATCATTATTTAGTGCTTTCATTTGGTTCTGGATTCTGCTGCCATCTGTATGTCATATTTTTTAATGTTGCCAAAATAGCAACGGATTTATTAATATGCTTTTTACTTTCAGGACAAAAGTCTCTTATATCAGATGAAATTATGTCTAACATCTTGATATTAATTATCATCTCTGTTATATATTTCATTCTAATATTTCCTTTTGTACTTTCTGCTGAAACCAAATTCCTAATTAAGCTATTAATCTCATCCATCAAATGAATCCGTAAATCTCTGTGCACGTTAGGTATATTGCAAAGAACATATTTCCTTATGTATCTGCTATAATTTAGAATTTCTACATATAGCTTAAACTCTTTGTTCTCATGCATAAATTTTACCTCTTTAATTTTTTTAGTTTGTAATAGTAAGTTGCTACGAAAGCCAACCAAGTTACCTCTCGTAGCTTACACTATTAATTTATTTAGAACTTACGTTCATAGAATTGTACCTGTTTCACAACTATATGTGAGTGTGCCAAATTTCACCATAACTTTTATTCATTATAAATCTGACAAAATGTGTGAGTTGGAAATTGCCGGACGGACGCCGTTCGTGTTGTTGACGTTGTTGTTGTTCATGTTACCGTTGCTGTTCACGTTCCACTCGTTAGCGTTGTTGTTGTTGAAATAGTTAGGCGAAGCAAGCCAACGGGCAGCCAACAAAAAGGCGCAAATCTAAAATGGTACAATCCTAGATCAAACATAAAGTTTAACCCAAATTTTAATTAATTTTGGCACCATAATATCATCAGAATGATATTATGGTGCTCATCTATCTTTATCTCTTGATTTCTACTTCTTCAAAAGCAAGATGTAATTCATGAGTGTCTCACGAAAGGGTTTTCGTGAGACTTTTTCAAGTGTTCAGTGTCAGGCAACTATAGTTTAGCTTCCTAATTCAACTTTGTATGGGTTTGCCATACTTCCATCTCCATCAGAATAACGGGTGCCTGGTGTCAGTGAAACTGCCGGACGGACGCCGCGCGTGTAGTAGACGCCGTAGCCGCTGTCCATGTTACCGTTGCTGCCCACAAGCCACTCGACAGCGCTGTTGACGGAGAAATAGTAAGGCGAAGCAAGCCAATAATATTGTCCCGTTTTTCGTGCATTTGAATTATTTAATAAGTTCATCTCGCGATAAGACATTAAACCAACTTTATATGTTAATTGTGCTTTATTATTACTTACACTAAATTTATCTGTATCATT
>JAFUZI010000036.1 GCA_017476705.1 Bacilli bacterium | reverse complement strand
AGCAAGAAGTGATGGATCATATACATATAATTCATCTTCAACCCAACCATATCTTGATTCATTTTTACCATAAGCATACTCTAAATTTTTATTATTAGCACGTACTAATACAACATCATCAAGAGCTATAAACATATATAAGCTTGTATTTAACCAACAATCATCCTTAGAATTTGATTTTAAATACTTAATATATATAGAAAATGGTAATGTATTTACAAAAATCTTATCTAATTTTTCATAAAAAACATTATCAAATTTAAAAACTTTATTATTTTTTATGCCCTCATTATATAGTATATTTAATTTTTTAAAATATAAGTCTTTACGATAATTATCAAACATTATACCAACCCTCTAACAAATACAGTTTTATATTCTAACATATCTTAATACTTAAATCAAGATAAAAAAAAAGAAACTTTAAAGTTTCTTTATTTCTAAAATGGTGTCCCCTACAAGATTCGAACTTGTGACCGCTCGCTTAGAAGGCGAGTGCTCTATCCAGCTGAGCTAAGAGGACGACTTGTTCAAATGAACAAATCAATTATATACCATATTTTTAAATAATTCAAGTACTTTTGATAACACTTTTATAAATTTCTTCATTATTTACATCAAATATCACTTCTTTAACGTCATAATTAGCCTCTACTGATAAAGATATTGTATATATAACTTCTTCCAATATATTTTTTGTTGATAAATCATTAAATATATATTGATTAAAGACGAGTTTCATAAATTCATCTTCTATATCAGATGATAATAATACTGTATTACTATTTAAATAACTCATCAAATTCGTATTTGAGACATTTGATGAAGATAAATTATCTATTATTATTTTAATTTTTTCTCTAGAATCATTAATATACTTTGTTACAGGTACATAATATGATTCATTATTATATTTAGCAACATAATAGGTTGTAACTTTATTTATATCTTTATATGAATTAACACTATATTCCTTATTAATACCATATGATTTATCTAATGTTGAAGGCAGATTTATACCTGATTTAGGTAAACGTGATAAAATATCACCATCAACATAAATGATTACTTTAAAAACACCATCAATACTTGTCAATGTATAAACAATTGCCTCAATTATTTTTTCCTCATACTCTATTTTTGTATCTAAAAGTTCACTTGAAAAATCGACTTTTATTGTACCGGATTCATATTTTATTGCATTTATCTTGGTATCACTTGAAATAAATGATTTAAAACCACTTGGTATATCCTCTTCACCTTCGCCATCTTTAATTAATGCATTAAGTAGTTCTCTTGCCTTATCTTCTACTTTTTTATTTTTAGTTTTTATTTTAGTAAGAGCAATATAATTATTAGCATCCATTAAATATATAGCACTTACACTATTATTTTCTATATAGTTAAGTTCTGTTTTAAATTGAAATTCTTTAGTTGGTGTAACATAAATAAGCATTATACTAAATAAAAATGCAAGTGAAATAATTACTTTTTTTAATATATATTGTTTAAGCATAATATCACCTAATCTAATATATTTAAAAAAGATGCATAATATGCATCTTAAAGAGTAAGTTCACCAAGTTTTAATAGCTCTATAACCGCACTAGCTCTACCCTTTACACCTAACTTTTGCATTGCATTAGATATATGATTTCTAACTGTTTTTTCACTAATGTATAAACTATTAGCAATTTCCTCAGTTGTTTTATTTTGAATTAATAACTCAAAAACTTCTTGCTCTCTTTTAGTTAAAATTTTACTCACAAAAAATCCCTCCCGGATGCTCATAATATAATATGCGAGATATTTACTTTTGCAATTTAATTTACCTATTTATATTCTATAGTTATGTATTTTTTTGAATCATAATCTTTTTGAATAAAGCGCATTATTTTATTAGCTGTTTTTGTATCTAGTTTATCTGCCACTACTATTACTTTTATTTTATCACCATCAATTTTAACAAACGTATCATATTTAAACTCGTCTTTAACATGTTTACTTATGTTTTCTTCTTCGGTAGTATTAATATCTAAATTTTTCATTTTATCAAATGCCTCATTTTTTTTATCAATAGAAGCTTTAGAATCAGTAAGTATTTTTTTTAAATCTTCTTTTTCTTTATCAGATTTTTCTTTATCTTCTAATTTTAATACATCAATTACACTTGATTCTTCCATATTAATATTTGAGGAATCAGTATCATTAAATGTAGACTTTAAATTTGATAAAAGTAATTCTTTTGGCATTGTAATATAATATACACTTAAAACAATTATTAAACTAAATAAAGTCAAAAACCAAATATTTTTTTTATTTACCATATAATCTCCTCCTGAGTATTTCTATCTAATTATATTTAGTTTTTTTTAAAATAGAACAAAAAAGATACTAATTATTAGTATCTTACTTTATTTTTAATCTCATCATTTACTTTATTAATAAATTCATCAATAGTTAAAGTAGTAGTATCTTCACTAGCGTGTCTTCTAAATGAAATTGTGTTATTATCCACTTCATTTTGACCAAGTATTATAGTCATTGGTACTTTTTCTATTTGAGATTCTCTTAACTTATATCCTAATTTTTCTTCTCTATCATCTAGTTTAACTCTAATACCATTTTCTTTTAACATTTCAGTTATTTTAGTTGCATATTCTAGGTGATATTTATTATTTACAGGAATCACTTTCATTTGAACAGGAGCAAGCCATAAAGGTAAGTTTCCTTTAGTTTCTTCTAAGTATAAGGCAATGAATCTATCAAGTGTACCTAGAATTGCTCTATGGATAACTACAGGAGTTTTTTTAGATCCATCAGCATCTACATATTTTAAATCAAATTTAGAAGGTAGACAGAAATCTAATTGACAAGTTGAAAGTGTTACTTCATTTCCAACTACTGGCTTAACTTGAACATCAAGTTTTGGACCATAGAATGCAGCTTCACCAATCTTCTCAACATATTCAACACCTAAGTCATTTAATACTTCTCTAAGTTTATTTTCAGCTAAATTCCACATTTCATCATCTTGGTGGTATTTAACTTTATCTTCTGGATCTCTTAGTGATAACTCAAATTTATAATTAGATATACCAAGTTCTTTATAAACTTCTAAAATTAAATCAACAACGCCTTTGAATTCAGATTCAATTTGATCAGGTGTACAGAATATATGGCAGTCATTTTGACAGAATGATCTTACTCTTTCAATACCTTTTAAAGATCCACTTGATTCATATCTACAGTCCCTAGCTATCTCAGCTATTCTAATTGGTAGTTCTTTATATGAATGAATATCATTAGAATACATTACCATGTGATGAGGACAATTCATAGGTCTAAGTACATATTCTTCATCTTCAACTTCCATAATTGGAAACATTGAATCTTTATAGTGTTCTAAGTGTCCTGATGTTTTATATAAATTAACATTTCCTAAAGGTGGAGTTTGTACATGTACATATCCTCTTTTAATCTCTTTATCTCTAATATAGTTTTCTAGTAAATTCCATAGAGTAAATCCATTAGGTAAATACATAGGAAGTCCTCTACCTACTAAATCACTCATCATATAAATACCTAAATCTTTACCGATTTTTCTATGATCTCTTTGTTTTAATTCTTCAAGTTCTTGTAAATGATTTTCTAAAGACTCTATATCATCAAAACAAATACCATAAATACGAGTCAACATTTGATTGTTAGAGTCCCCTTTCCAGTAAGCTCCAGCAATCTTTAATAGTTTAAAGTTCTTTAACTCTTTTACAGTATCAACATGAGGTCCACGACATAGGTCAGTGAAATCACCTTGTGAATAGCAAGTAATAAGTGTATCATCATCCATTCTAGATATTAAATCTATTTTATATGGATCTTCTTTAAACATATCTAAAGCCTCTTCACGAGTTAATTCATGTCTAACAATTCTCTTACCATCTTTAGAAATTTTTTTCATTTCTTTTTCAATTAAAGGTAGATCATCTTCAGTTATAGTCTTATCTCCAAGATCTATATCATAATAAAATCCTTCTTCAACTACTGGTCCTACCCAAAATTTAGCGTTTGGATATAAATGTTTAATAGCTTGCGCAAGTAAATGTGCACAACTATGATTTAATCTACTTAAACGTTCATCTTCTTTAATATTTATCATATAATTATCTCCTTTTTACTAATACTTTAGAATTCTCTAAAGCTTTATCTCTTCTTAATTGCATATCATCTTCATTGTAATTCATCTTTAAATCAATTAATAACTCTGTTAGAGTAATTCTTGGATTTTTATAAACTAATATTTGACTAGCTTTATCTTTTACAACTATAAAATTACCAGTTAATATATCTTCTTTTAAAATACTATCATAACATACTCTCTTTGGTAGAGCTTTCCCCTTTTCTTTTAAAAACAATTCCATATTCTTATGGGTGAGTTTTAAATTCCATGTGTATTCTTTACCAATATATAATCTCATGAATTCTTCAATATCTACTATTTGTTTTTTACTAACATAAACTTTTGTCTTACTTCTTTTTGCCATATTTCCTCCCATAAAAAAACTGATATATAAAATATATCAGGAGTGCTTAAAACACGGTACCATCCTCATGTTTAACTTAATTACCCTTAACGCGGGAATACGGGAGCTCTTTCGAGTCCGATTCATAGGTAGTGGTAATTAGATATTCATATAGGTTCACAGCTTTTCCTACTCTCTTTGATGAATGATTCTAAATATCGTGTCCTAATCACAATCTCTAGGTTTATTTTAGCACAATATATTATTAATATCAACTAATTACGTAAATTTTTACCAATCATTTCTAAATCAGTTGTTAATTGTTTAATTCTTTCAATTATTCTTCTAGCTTTTACATCACTTGCACCCTCTTTTGATGATGCTAAATGGTGTTCTAACTCTTCAATGGTTAAATTAGATGTAAAGAATGTAGGTAGATGTTCTTCCATTCTATATTGAAGGATTGAACAAAGTATCTCATCTCTACTCCAAGGTGTTACATTTTCAGCGCCTATATCATCTATTAATAATATTGGAGATGTTTTAATTTTTTCAAAATTAATTTTAAATGAATCAGTATCATTAAAAGTTGATTTTAACATTCTTAAATATTCAGGCCAAAAAATAACAGCACTTTTTATATTTTCTTTAGCAAGTTCATTTAACAATGCACTTATTATATATGTTTTACCACATCCAAAATTTCCATGTAAGTATAAGCCTTTTAAATGTTTATCTTTAAAATATTCATTTTTAAAATTTCCAACATATTTAATAACATCAAATCTATTTTTTGTCTTATGTATTTCTTTGATATCAGCACTTCTTATATCTTCTGGAATATCATAAGTATATACGTTTTTTAAGTATTTGTTTTTATCATCAATTTCACGCTTATATTTACATTTCTTGTAGGCAAAAGAAAGTGAATTATTTTTTACCTCAGGTAAATATGCATAACCATTAACTTTATTTTTACATTCTAATATTGATTTACAATTTTTACAATTGCAAAATTCACATTTAGACTCTTCTAAAATAGAGGTATATTTAGATAACTCTTCATAAGATAAACCTAATTTATCTACAAGATTTTTAAATTCTGGATCTTTTAAAGCTTTATTAAAATTAATTAAAAGTTTATCACTTATATTATTTTTCCTCATCATATCTTTTAATTCTTTCATAATATCACCTACACGCTTAATATATCATCTATTTCTTTCAATTCATCTTGAGTTAACTCTTCATCAACAAATTCTTTGTCAAACCATTCAGGTTTAATTTCCTTAACTTGTTTTTTTGTATAATTTGATCTTGTTTTATTCTCATTTTTCGCCAAGTTCATAGCATCTTCTACTGTCTCTATTTTACTTTTTGCCCACTGACTTGCTATTTTTTCAATATAACCTTTTGTAAGTTTATTATTGTTTATTTTTAATACAAAATCGACTAGTACATTAACAACTCCCGGATTTAAATTCATATCTAAAAGTAGATATTCTAAAACAGCTAAATCACTTTTTGATGGCTTTGAGCCATTATATTTACTCATTAAAAAGTCATAAGGGCTTGTTGTTTCAAATTGGTATATAATCTTAGCTTTCTTTGAAACATCTCCAACCGGTTTTCTTAAATATTCTGGTTGATTTCTATAGATTATACTTGGAAGTTTACCACTATTTTCAAATTGATAAAGCCTTCTACTTGATAACCTAAGTTCTTTTTTATCAATCATTTTTTTATCATTAAGTGAATTTCTAATAAGTTCACTCATTGTTGCATCATCATAATTATATATGAATGATATTTTATATATTAAATCTTTTGTATCTTTAGTTAAACTTCTTATATTTAACATATCATCAGGTATCATAGATATTATATTATCAATATCAATTTTTGGTGTTATATTAAGTTTATTTGAAGAATACTTTTGAAGTGTTGAATTAACTATTTCAAATTCATTTATATTAGATTGTGCAAATACTTCATCAAATGCGCATGTTATCTCTTGATACTCTTTCAAATTAATTCTAGGGCATTTAAAATAATCAATTATTTTTTCATATTCAAACTTACCAACATTATTAAATAAAGATGTTGCAAGTATTGGATTATTTAAAAATTCACTAGCACTTATCGGAGAATATAGTTCATATACAAAGTTATTTATATTTTCTTTTTTAATATAAGTCTTAACTAATCCTATTGCTTCTAATTTTTCTCTTGCTTCAATTATTTCACTAAGTTTCAGTTGCATACTAGTCATTAAATGATGGTGAGTATATTCAACAGATGTAACTTCTCTTTTTTCCAAATCAGACCATAATGTAAAATATAGGCTCATTGCTTTATAACCAATTATTGGTTGATATAACATAATTAAAAGTTTTCTATCTTCATTATTTAATATAGTTCTATTTACAACTACAAATGTATCTGCAGGCAATACTTTCTCCTTAATCATATTAACACCTTCTTTAGTTATTTTAGCAAATTGTATCTTGATTGTCCATAAGACTATGCAATTATTTTCACTAATCATTTAGATTATAATAAAATAGAAGCAATTGCCTCTATTTTATAAATGCGACTCTAAATGAATAAGATGGATTATTACTTCCAGTAAAACTTGAGTAATTATAAATACTTCTATGTTCATTTATTACTCCACCTCTAATAAAGAATGGATTAGAACCGTTTACAAATGATGCGTAACTATCATACCATCCGTTAGTTTCTCCTGTTGCATCACCAAGGATTCTATTTTTTGATGTAATACCAACATAATAATCTATAAAACTTGGCCACTTAACTTTTCCATATCTTTCAAATCCTGAATTATCTAAAGCATTAAATCCTGAATCTTTATTATAATTTGCCATAACCATTTCAGGATTATCTATATTTAAATCAAATACTCCAGACATATTAGAAGTTGTAGAATAAGTATATTTATCTAGTCCTATACCATAAATACTATTAGTAAGATATAAAATAGCTCCATACTCTAGATTAGTTAGTACGTGAGGTTTTGCATCACTAGCTAAACCATATATATTTGCTTTATCTTTCATTTTTTGAACATTTAAATGTGCATTTGATATTGAAATGTTTGATAATTTTTTATCTGATTTATTAATATATAGTATTAAGTCATCTTTATTACACATTGATTGATCACTATAACAACTAGAAGTGTTAGAAATACTAGTTTGATATTTACCTACCCAAAAACCATTAGAATTATCATATAAGAATGCTTTATGTGTTTGATATTCACCAATTTTTGCAGAAGATGTAACTTTAGAATTATTCTCAAATACTACATCTATCAAGCTTTCTTCTTTATTAACATCACTTAAATTAAATATCTTATATTTAAATCTTGGTATCCAAACAAAATGAGCAATTATATCTTTTTCATATATTGGCTTTCCTATTGCATTACTACTTAAATAATATTCTCTATTTTGACTATTTGGATCATCTGTGTCTTTTGACCTTCTAACAAATACAGCATTTGCCCATAACTTATTTTCATAATCAAAATATTTTAACCTTGAATCAGCTTTTATCCATGTTTTATTAATATCATCATATATAACCGGAATCATATTTTCTAAAAGATCGGGATATGCATCATCAAGTACATTATCAATGTTAGATGTATTGATTGTATGAAATGAAACAACTTTTTTATCTAATAAAACTCTTGTATAAATAGTTTTATTATTTTTTATATTAAAATTATAAGTTCCATCAATTACATCTAATCTGTTCCAATTTTTTAAATCATAACTATATTGATAAGTATAATTACCTACTGGATATTTACATACAATATTTTTGCTTGATTGAAAATACTCCATAGAATCTTTTTCAATACAATTTATACTTGGTATATAATTATCACTTATATTAAAATCACTGGATTCTGTAGTAAGTCCTGATTCATTTGTTACCCTAACACGTATTACATGTTTTTTATAATCATTTTTAAATGAATATTCATTACTGCCAGTTTTTTTTGTATACTTTTTATTATCTAAACTAAATTCATAACCAACAATATTTGATTCAGAATCATCTGCACCCGCAATAACAACTACCTCATCACCATACTCTTTAACATATAATCTAGCATTTGTTGGAGCAGTTACATCTAAACTACCACATCCTTTATCAGATACTTTCATGTTTTCAAAAGTACCACGAGCACAATAGTTAGCCTTTTTTAAATCTATAATTTCAAATTTGTCTGTACCTATTTTTTTTACAACTCCACTTTCAAAATTATTATTTTTAAGTTCAATATTAAGCTTTTCAATTTCTATTCCCTCATCTGGAATGTTATCAAAATTTGCTGTTGCTATATGTATTTTAACTGCTTCTAATACACTATATGCATCACTTTTAAAAGCATTTATTCTTGCAACTTTTATTACATACATAACAAGTGGAACTAAAATACCTGTTACAATAGCAATAATAACTAATGCCATAAATAATTCAAACAATGTATATCCTTCAACCGCTTTTTTATTCATACTATCACCTATTATATCTATATTAAGTATATCTTAAAAACAACAAAAGAGCAATAAAAAAGAGTTTTATAAACTCTATTTTATAATGTATTCAACTTTATATGCATTAGATAAATCTATATCAGACGTTAAAGTTAGATTAATTAAACTATCTTTATCAATCTCACCAAATGTTCCATCAAGCGTAGTAATTATAGTATCATTTTCATTTTTAAATACAACACTTACACTTTCAGGATTTACTTTATCTCCCATATTTAAAATTGTTACTTTGAATGTTGATATACCCTTTTCATATATAAGAGATGTATCACTAAATTTCAAATTGCCAATAACTTGTTCTTTAATAACTAATTCATTATTATTTACAACTGCATTTTTAAAAATATTTGTTTGTGAGCATCCTGTAATTAATAAAGTTAAAACTATAACTAATAATCTTTTCATTAAACACCTCGTAAAACATTTAAAGCAGAATCTATATCACTATTATTAATAACATAACTTCCTGATACAACAATATCTGCATTTTCTACATATTTAATAGTCTTATCATTAATACCACCATCAACAGATATTTTATATGATAAATTATTCTTTATTCTATATTTATATAAAGTATTTATCCTATCAATACTATCCATTATAAATTCTTGACCACCATATCCAGCTTGAACACTCATTACAAGTACTAAATCAATTTTATCCAAATATGGTAGAAGAAGTTTTATATCTGTATTTGGATTTATTGCTAAACCAACTTTAATACCTAATTTTTTTAAATAATTAATATTATCATCCACATTATTAGTTTCTACATGAAATGTTATATATTTTGGATTTATCAACTTAAATTCATCTATATACTTTTTAACATCATCAACCATTAGATGTACATCATAATTATAATCATTTAAATAATTTTTTATATCATTATATAAACATGAAATGTTATCTACAAATATACCATCCATTACATCTATATGAATATAATCAGGTCTATGTAATTCGATTTCTTTAATTCTATTTTTTTCTTTTAAATTTAATATTGAAACTGATATTTTCATTATTATCACCTTTTATAAACTTTATGTAATTATCATATCTACTAGGAAGTATATTAATGCCTATTTGTCTTTTTATTTCGCAATCATCTTCATTATCATGCATACAATCCTTATATAAACATAAATCTCTATATTTATTAAATTCAATCATATTATCTCTAATATCAGATTTAGTCATATCTCTCATATCAAGGGATGAAAAGCCTGGTGTATCGGCAACAAGGCCACCAGAGATATTCAACAATTCTGTATGACGAGTTGTATGTTTACCACGACCAAGTGCTTTTGAAATTTCATTTGTCTTTATATTTAACTTTTTATCTAAATTATTTAAAAGAGTTGATTTACCAGCACCACTTTGTCCTGTAAACACACTTACCTTATCCTTAAATAATGAATTAATTTTATCTAGTTCTGTATTTGAAAACACCTTATAACCAATACTTTTATAGTATTTAATAATATCTTCTATTCTATTAAATTCTGTTTCATTTAATAAATCTAATTTTGTAAAGCATATTATTGGCTCTATATTATTAAATTCAATTATATTTAATAGCTTGTCTAACAAGTTTGAGGAAAAATCAGGTTCTTTAACACTTGTTATAACAAAGGCTTGATCAACATTACTAATTGGTGGTCTATTCAAAAAATTTTTTCTTGGAAGAATTTCCATTATATAATTATTTTTATCATCAAAAACAACGTTATCACCAACTAATGGTTTAATATCAAGTGTTCTAATCTTTCCTCTTACTTTGCATACAAATATATTACCATTACTATCTACTGTATAATCGTTACTAATATTTTTTATAATTTTTCCAACCATAATTAACTTTCTTTATCACTACTTGACTCATCATCTATATTAGTGCTTGGATTATATTCTTCTTTCTTAACTGCATATGTAACTCTTAAAGTTGCTCCACTTAATACTTTAGTACCAGCTTCTCTACTTTGTCTAATAATTGAATTTTCTTTATAGTTATTATCTTCTTTAGCAACTTTTTCTAGTTTAATATTATTATCTTTGCAGAATTCTTCAACAGCAGTTATAGTATAATTTTCATTTACAAAATCAGGATAAGTTAAAACTATTTTAGAAATTGTAAGAATAATTAATGATCCTTTTTCAACTTCTTCACCTGCTTTAACGCTTTGTTCAACTATTACATTTTCTTTAACATTATCGTCTTTAATAAACTCTTTTTCTTCTATTTCAACAGTTAATCCTTGTTGTTCAAGTAAATATTTAACTGTATCTAATTCTTTATCTTTATAATCTTCAATTTTAACCTTTTCTTTTCCACTTGATATATAAAGAGTAATTCTTGCTTTTTTCTTAACTGTTCTACCAGCTTGTGGGTTAGTTCTTACAACTTTACCAGTTTCAATATTATCATCAACTACTTCTTTTACATCATCACTTACTTCAAAGCCTTTTTCTTCTAAAACTTTTTCTGCCTTTTCAACACTCATTTTAGAAACATCTGGAACCTCTATTTCTTTAGAATTAAATTTAGGAAGTATAAATAAAATGAATAATGCAGTTAGCGCTAATACAAATGTTAAAATTCCAGTTATAAATAATACTTTATTTAATTTTTTTTCTTTAATTTTATCCTTTTCTATTTGTTCTTTAGACTCATATTTTTTTTCTCTAGTTTCTTTCACCAAAGCTTCATCTACTTCAGGAAATTCGTATGTGTGTTTTAATTCATCTAATCTATTTTTATCTAAACAAGTTTTTAAATCATCATGCATCTCTATTGCTGATTTATATCTATTTTTAGGATTTTTAGCACATGCTTTTAAAATAATATTCTCAACGCTTTGTGGTATTTCAGGATTAAATTCAACAACAGATGGTATTGCTTCTTTCATATGTTTAATAGCAATCTCAACTGCATTTTCACCTTTAAATGGTATTTTACCAGTTAAAAGTTCATACATTAAAATACCTGCTGAATAAATATCACTTTGAACAGTAGCACCTGTACCATTTGCTTGTTCTGGTGGTAGATAATGAACTGATCCCATTACTGAATTTGTTTGAGTAAGTTCATTACTATTAAGTGCCATTGCTATTCCAAAATCAGTTATTTTTACAGTTCCATCATCTAGTATTACAACATTTTGTGGTTTAATATCTCTATGTATTATATAACTATCATGTGCACATGCAAGTCCACTTGTAAGTTGAAGCATAATATCAATTACTTCAGTTAAAGTAAGTGCGCCTCTTTTTTTAATTAATGTTTTTAGTGTTTGTCCTTCTAAATATTCCATAACAATAAAATATTTACCAGAATCTTCACCAACATCATACATTTCAACAATATTAGGGTGATTTAGGCTTGATGCAGAAATTGCTTCTCTTTGAAAACGACGCACAAATTTCTCATCATTTGCTAAATCGCCTCTTAATATCTTAACAGCAACATTTCGATTTAAAATAGTGTCGTATGCAAGATATACATTTGCCATTCCACCTTCGCCAATTGCTCTTATTATTTCATATCTTTCATTGATTTTTTGTCCTTTTTGAATCATAACTTACCACTCTTTTCTAAATAAGCAACACTTATATTATCAGTACCCCCGCGATTGTTACATTTATATATTAATTTAATAACTTTTTCTTCAATTGTTAAATCTTCATTTAAAACTTTCTCTATTTGTTCTTTATCTAACATATTTGTAAGTCCATCACTACATAAGAATATTCCATCTATATCTGTTTCAACATCAAAGATATCTAAATCAACACTAGTTTCATTACCTAATGCTCTCATTAATACATTTTTTCTAGGATGGTCTTTTGCTTCTTCCAAAGTTAATTCACCTGATTTAACAAGCATATTAACTAAAGTATGATCATTTGTTATTTTATGAATAGTTTCATTTTTTAAAACAAATCCAGATGAATCACCAATATTGCCAAATAATAAGAAATCTTTTGTTAAAAGTGCAAGTACTAAAGTAGTACCCATTCCTTTACTTTCAGGATGATCTATTGTATAGTTATAAATTATTAAATTTGTCTCTTCAACAGTTTCTTTTAGCCAGTTAATTGCATCTTCTTTATTACCAACACTACTTAAATTTCTAAATCTTTTTCCAATATTTGTAATTGCAAGACTTGATGCCACTTCGCCTGCATTATGGCCTCCCATGCCATCAGCTACAGTCATCAAAACTTCTCCAGACATATTTTCAGTTATAACCACGCTGTCTTCATTATGGTCTCTTACCTTACCAGTATCGGTCATATAATAATAGTCCATTATCTAGCCTCCTCATAATTTGAACGTAACTGTCCACATGCTGCTTTAACCTCATGTCCAAATTCTCTTCTAATAGTTACGTTTATTTTATTTTTCTTAAGAGTATCATAAAATGCCATTATTTTATCTTGTGGTGTTCTTTTAAATTCTATATGACTTGTTTCATTATATGGAATTAAATTTATATAACAATTCATTCCTTTAACTAAATTAGCAAGTTCTAATGCACACTCTTTAGAATCATTAATACCCTCTAATAAAATATATTCAAATGTTACTCTTCTATTTGTCTTACTTATATATTCTTTTAATACCTTAAATAATTCTTCTAATGGATATGCTTGATTTATTGGCATTATTTTATTTCTAATTTCATTATTAGGAGCATGAAGTGAAATAGCAAGATTTACTTGTTTACCATGTTCCATAAAGTCTTTTATTCTAGGAACTAATCCACTTGTTGATACAGTTATATGACGAGCTCCAATATCAATACCCTTTGGTGAGTTTATTATATCTATAAAATTTATTACATTTTGATAATTATCAAATGGTTCACCTATTCCCATTAAAACGACATGAGAAATTCTAATTTTTTCTAATTCTTCAATAGCTAATATTTGTTCAACCATTTCATGAGTATTTAAATTCCTAACTTTTTTAAGTCTTCCACTTTCGCAGAATTTACATCCCATATTACATCCGACTTGTGTTGATACACATAGGCTATATCCATAATCATGATTCATTAATACTGCTTCTATTTTATTTGTATCCTCTAATTCAAATAAATATTTAGCCACATCAGTATCTGATGTTTTAGCAACTAATTTTAAATGAGTAAATTTAAATTGTTTTTTTAGTAATTGGATAGTATCTTTTTTAACATTAGAAAAATCATCAAAACTTTTTATTCTTTTTTTATAAATCCATTCAAAAGTTTGTGTTGCCTTAAATTTTTTTTCGCCATTTTCTAAAAAATACTCTTCTAAAGAAGAAAGCGTTATATCATAGATACTCTTCATACTATCACCTAACTCTAATTATATCAAAAAAGCAAAAAAAATGATATATAGAATACCATTTTTTATTATTATTTTATTTAATTATATATGGATTAGCACTTGTTCCTGTTGCTGTATCAATATTAGATATATAACTATTAGAATCAAGTGCCACAACAGCATATATTTTTTTATTATTAGAAGGCGCAGTTAATGATAATAATCCTGTATCATTTATAGACCATACTTGATCACTACTAGTATTAATAGTCCATGTTGTACCATTTGATGTAAACATATCTTTTAAATAGTTGTTTGTTGCACATATATCTGATAAGAAATTAGAATCACAATCAGATGCTGATGCATTAACATAATCAAAAACTGATATAGTTCCTACCTTTTGACTTGATGTATTATCAACTTCGCTAGTTGATGATAATAATGATTTTAGTGCATCAACTGATATTTCATTACTCTCAACCTTGCCAATTTTATAATCATAATTTATTATTTTTTTAGAGTTAAATGCAACTGATGATTCATCTATTTTAGATAGTAAAAGATTATTTAAAGATGATTCTCTAAATGATAGTTTATTATATGAATCCCATGCATTAGTAGCTATCTGTGTTGTACTTATCAATCTTACTACATTACTTTTTTTATCTATACTTAAAATCCTCCATGATGAATTTCTAGAATTACCTTCATCATCAAAGCCTGTTAGAGTTACGTAATTATTAACGTCTGTTCCTCTAAACACATACTCATCACCTAAATCATATAATCCACTATCTGTCTGACCAACAACTTTTAAATTAGATTTTTCTTTTTCATATATTGCAACTCCAGTAGATAATACTTCATTTGATGCAGTATCTTTAACAAATAGTTTAGAAGATCTATCATATGAGTAAATAATATATCCAAAATCACCATCACCATTTGTATCTTGTGCATATCTATCACATGTTTTTTCTTGATATACATAATTATATTTCTTATTATCAACATTATATCTTATTTGAATACAACCATCCATAACTGATCTATCTTTTGGACTTTTTATTTGATTAGGTTCTAAATATCCTGAATATCTTAAAGATTCCAAACTAATATAAATATCATTTACATGATTATTATCTAATTTATCAAGATTATCAGTTGCCCATTTTTCAGATGCCTTTTCAATATCAAGTATTTGCGCAATATATAATTTTTCTTTTGAATCATTTATAACTTTAGCAATATTTGGAAAAATTATAAGTGATGTCACAGAAATAATTATTATAACTGATAAAAGTTCTATTAAAGTGAATCCTTTATTTTTCATATGTACCTCCTAATTTTCTATATTATACTTATTACTCAAAACAACATTAAGTGTTGATTCATTAGTTATAACTGAAGATGGTGCTATACTTTGTTCAACAACATATCCATATCCTTCTATATTATACTTTATATTTAACATTTTTGAAAGTATTGCAACATCATTCCTACTAAATCCTATTATATTAGGCATTTTAAATTCTGATGTATTTGTAAGAAGAAATATTTTTTCCCCTTTAGCAAGTGTATTTCCTTTTAAAACAGATTGTTTAATTATTCTATCACCATTACCTATTATAATTGGTCTTATACCATTTGCTTCTAATTCAGCTTTAATCTCACTAACATTTTTGTTTAAATATGATTTAACTTTATAACTAACTGTTTGCTTTTCAGTTATATCAGTAAACATATTTTTATATTTAGCAATGTTTTGCATTAATGATTTAACATTAGTATAAAGTCCAGATGATTTCCCCCATGCTGGTTTTTTCATAGCAGCATATATAATTATTCTAGGATTTTCTTTAGGAAACATTCCAGAGAATGAAAATATATAATCATTATCTCCAGTTGAATATGTGTGTGTCTTTGTATTATATATTTGACTAGTACCAGTTTTTCCTATAATATCAAAACCATTAATTTTATAAGGATATCCTGTAGAACCAGGATCAGTACCATGAACTACATTATACATTAAGTCTTTTATTTTATTAACAGTCTCAGGGCTGGCAACCTGTTTTTCCTCTATAGCTCTTTCATATAAAACCTTTTTAGTATTTGAATCAACTATTTTACTTACAATATGTGGTTTTAAGATTTTTCCATTATTAGAAATAATAGTTAATGCTTGAAGTTGTTGAATTGCTGTTGTAGAAATACCTTGGCCAAAACCTGCATTATAAAATTCAACATCATATGTAAACTTTATATTACCTTTTGATTCATTTGAAAGTTCTACTCCAGTTTTTTCTCCAAATCCATATTTTTTTAGACATTCTTTAAGTTGCTTTTTGCTTATTGCATTTTTTTTAGATAAAAGATTAGCAATACCAACATTACTAGAATATTCTAATCCCTTATCATAAGATATCATTCCCCATCCTGGATGATACCAATCATATATTATATCTTCTCCAACTTCAAATTTACCTGATAAGAATGTTTCATCACCATTATATTTACCATTTTCCATAGCACACATATATGTGTAGGTTTTCATAACAGAACCAGGTTCATATGTCTTAGTTATAAGTGGATTTTCATAATCAGTTATATTTCTTATATTTGGATCAAATGAAGGAGTTGAAGATGCAGCTAAAATATCTCCAGTTTTAGCATCCATAACACCTATAACTGCCCATTCAGGATGATAATTATCCTCTATATTTTTAACAGCTGATTCAACAAATCTTTGAATGCCTGAATCAATTGTCAAATATATATCTTCACCATTTTTAGCTTGAATTGACTTTTCTTTTGTACCAAATATTTTGTATCCATATTTATTTACTTGATATTCAGAATAACCATCCGTACCAGATAATTTTTTATTATATTCAGATTCTATTCCCATCTCTCCGACAGTCTCATTAGTTATTATTTCATTGTCATCCTCATCATATGTTTTTACTTCTACATTTTTAGCATAACCAACTAAATAAGACGCAAAATTACCATTTGGATAAAACCTTTTTTGACTTTCTGTAAAACTAATTCCAGGTAAATTAAGAGCTTTTATTTCATCTTTTACAATTTCTGTTAATCCTCTACCATACGATCCTAATTCAACTTGATATTTATCTTGGCTCATTTTTTCAACCAAATACTCTTTATCACAACCTAGAATTGGCGCTAATAGTTCAGCTGTTTTATCTATATCGTGTACATAATCTTCTTTCGTATACACTTTACTTTTTTCTAGTGAAATAATAATTGTATAAGAACTAACATTTAAAGCAAGGCTATTGCCATCAACATCATATATTGTTCCTCTTTTAGCATTTATTTTTTTCTTTATTGTATTTCTGCTTGTTGCAAATTCAGTCATATTTTTTCCATATATTGTTGGTGATAATGATAAATAAGCAAATTTAATATACAATAAAAAAATACAGATAGAAAAAACATAAAATAAATGTTTTGGTAATTGCCAAATTTTATTTTTCCTAACTGTATTCATCATTACACCTCTTAGTCGTCTATTATTACTATACTATCATTATTATACGCTAAACCCATATTAGATGCAACATCTTTAACTTTATCATATGCAGTAAGTTCATTTACTTTCATTGTTAAACTTTCATTTACTTTCTTTTGTGCTTCTATTTCATTTGCCTTTGATTCTATATTCATACTTAGATTAGTTATTCCAGCACTAAAGAAAATACGTGTTACAACAGTCATAAATAAGCATAGAAAAGCCATAGTATACAACATTACTTCGCCTCTAGTTAATCTTGATTTTCTTTTCTTTGCCATATTTATCATCCCTTTTTATTTTATTTTTTCAATTACTCTTAGTCTAGAAGAACGAGCTCTAGGATTGTACAAAAGTTCTTCTTTACTAGGTTTAATTACGTTAAATGCTTTAAATTCTTTTTGATATTCCAAAGGTATAAAAGGTAAATTTTTAAATGCATCATCTATTTTTGATACTTCATTAAACATGTTTTTAACTATTTTATCCTCTAATGAATGAAACGTAATGACACATATTCTTCCATTTTTATTTAAAAGTGTAAGTGCATCTTTTAAAGCTATTTCTAAAACATCAAGTTCTTTATTTACTTCAATTCTAATTGCTTGAAATATTTTTCTAGCTGGATGTTTTTCTCTTTTATATTTTTCAGGAACTGCCGATTTTACTATATCTACTAGCTCTAATGTACCCTCTATATTCTTGTTTTTTCTATATTCAACTATTTTATCTGCAATTTTACTTGCAAATTTTTCTTCACCATAATCTCTAAAAATACGAATTAGTTCTTCCTTTGAATAATTATTTACTACTTCATAAGCTGATAAATCTTGAGTTTGATCCATACGCATATCAAGTTTAGCATCTTTATGGAAGGAAAATCCTCTATAATCTTCATCTAATTGAGGAGATGAAACTCCAAGATCAAACAAAATGCCATCAACTTTTTCAATACCAAGTTTATGAAGTTCACTTTTCATATTTTTAAAATTACTTCTAACTATTATATAATTATCTCCAATTTTAGAAAGTTTCTCACGGCTAAAATTTATTGCCTCATCATCTTGATCAAATGAAATCAACTTTCCTTTTGAAATGCGTTTTAATATCTCACTACTATGTCCTGCATAACCAAGTGTTGCATCAACTATTACACTAGATTCATTTAAATTTAAATTATCTATACATTCATCAAGTAATACTGACTTATGCATTATACTCAACAGTGAATAGTTTTTCTGCTATATCAGATAAATTTTCTTCATTATCATTAATAAAGTTTTCCCAAGATTCTTTATCCCAAATCTCAATTCTTTCATTTACTCCGATAATAACACAATCTTTATTTAGGTTTGCATAGCTTTTTAGTGGTGATGATATATTGATTCTTCCTTGTTTATCATAATCAGTTAAACTTGCTCCAGATAGGAAAAATCTCATAAATGCTCTTGCATCTTTAGTGTTAGGCAATTCTTTATATTTGGAAATAACATTATCCCATTCAAGTTTAGGATATATAAATAGACATTTATCAAGGCCTCTAGTTACTATAAAATTAGTCCCTAATTCCTCTCTAAATTTAGCTGGAATTGTAATTCTTCCTTTATCATCTATTGTGTAATTATATTCCCCCATAAACATAATAATCACCCACTCTTTGCCACATTCCTCCACTGGCTACCACTATTATAATATTTTATTTATTATTTGTAAATATCAAAATGTAAAAAAAAGCGTCAAAAAAAGAAGTTTTTAAGCTTCTTTTTTTAATACATTATATCAATATCTACAGGATGTTTAATTCCATCAATTTTTCCATTATCACTTATTTGCCAAATCTTATAATTTCCTTCATATGTAACAGTATCATTATATTGAGCCAACCATATATCTAAATCATTTTTAAGCCATATATATTCTAAATATTTTTTGCTTGAATAAAGCATTCCTTTATAGCCTTTTTTCTCTACTACTTTAACAAATTCTTCAGCCATAGTTGTTAATTCATAAAAACTTATTTTAAATTCATTAAAATATCTCCATTCTTCCCAATCAAAACATACTGGAAGATCAATCTTATAATCCTTTATTTGACTTAAAACCCAATTGGCATCAGCTCTTGCCATTTCAACAGAATCAGCATATGAATAAAAATATACACCTGCTTTTATTCCATATTTATTAGCATTTTCTATATATTCTTTAAATTTGCTATCAAGTACATACTCACCATCAGTACCCTTTTTATATCCAACTCTAATCATTAAAAATTCAACACCAGAATTTTTAATTTTTTCAAAATCAATATCACCTTGATGTGATGATATATCAAGTCCTATTTTATTTGTATCAGTTTTATACATTGATTTAATATCATCAAACAAAGTATAATTCTCTTCATCTTTCTTTGTTTCTTTTACAGGTTTATAAACATTTAAAGTAAATGGTTTAGTCTCTTCATTCCCACTTTTATCTATAGCTTTATAAACTAAATCATAATCACCTTCAGTATTTAAATCATATTCACCTTCTATATAACATTTAGGATTAGAATCATAATTATCACCACATAATATAGAGTTTACAATATCAATATCAGATCCAACTTTTACTCTATAATTATCTCCTAGCCATATCATTGGTTTTACTGTATCTATTACATCAACATCAAACTCATATGATACTTTTATCTTATCATCATTAATAAATTTAAATTTTATATGTTTTGTTCCAACTTTTTTTGAATCAATTATATAGTCATCAATAATTTTTCCATTAATACTTTTAATAAAGTCTGATACATGTAATTCACTTAAAAATTCAACAGTTAAATTATCTTTTAATGTAACTTCTATCTTTGCATATTTAACTCTTAAATAATTATATATAAATATACCTCCAATTATAATAATTATGCCTATTATAAATAAGAAGACTCTAGGTAAAAACTTCTTCATTCTATCACCATTTATATTATAACAAAAAAGCATAGATTAATCATCTATGTTAATTTTATTTTATATTGTTTACTCTGTTAAGTATTCTATCTTTACCAAGAAGTCTTAAAATTTCATATAAATCAGGTGTTTGTGAACGTGATGTTATACTAACTCTTATTGCAGTTGTAAGATCAGCTACATTACCTTTAAAGTTATCAGGATTAGCTTTATATTCTTTCATATTAGAAGCATAGCCTAACTTATCACATAACTCTTTAATTTTATTAAACCATGTATCTTTATCATCTAATTCGCTATAATATTCATTCATATATGTATTAACTATATTTTTAACTTCTTCTATGTCATTTATTTTACCAAACTCAAAACTAGTTGGATTGTATAATTCATCATACATATAAGTTATAAGTGGTCTTATTGACTCATATGATTCATAATCTTTTCTTGGTTTATCTTGACATCTTTCAATATTTAAAATTTGAATTGTATAATCTTTATATTTTGTAATTAATTCATTAAACTCTTTATCATAAACACTAGTCCAATCAACTAATCTATTATATAACTCAACAGCCGTTAATTTACTAATTATATTTTTAGAAATATTATTTAGTTTTTCCATATCATATAAAGCTCCACCTGTAGCAGACATTTTCTTTGGACTATAAACAAAGTCTAAATATGATTTATCAGGGTTTGCTGTATGCCACTCTTCATAATTAGAATTAATTATTGTAAGAAGTGACTCTATTACAGCTTCAACTGGATAACCATGTTCAACATAATATGACATTGTTGCTTCTGGATCTTTTCTTTTAGATAATTTTCTTGTTGAATTACCTTCTTTTTTAACAATTAAAGGTGTATGAATGTATTTAGGAGCTTCTACTCCAAAAGCTTCAAATAACTCAACATGAATAGGTACTGATGGAAGCCATTCTTCCCCTCTTACTACATGAGTTGTACGCATTAAAAAGTCATCAACAAAATGTGCGAAATGATATGTTGGAAGTTTATTTTCGCTTTTCATAATAACAATATCTTGATCATTTTCAGGAAGCGATAACATTCCTCTAACTAAATCATTAAAGAAGAATTTTTTCTCGAAGTTACCATTTGATTTAAATCTAATAGTATAAGGTACACCAGCCTTAACTTTTTCAATCATTTCTTCTACTTTCATTCTTCTACATTTAGCATATCTTCCATAATATCCAGTTCTTTGTTTAGATGCTTCTTGCATTGAACGAATCTCATCTAATTCTTCTTTAGTACAAAAACATGGATATGCTCTATCAATTTCTATTAAATGTTTAATAAAAGCATGATAAATCTCTTTTCTCTCACTTTGAATATATGGTCCATAATTACCAACAATGTTACCTTTATATTCATATTCATCAGGTTTAATTCCATAATGATTAAGAGTTGTCATAATAAGTTCAACAGCTGATTCAACTTCTCTTTTTTGATCAGTATCTTCATTTCTTAAATAGAATATACCATTTGTATTTTTAGCCATTAAATAATCTATTAATGCCTGATAGAATCCTCCTAAATGCATAAATCCTGTTGGAGATGGTGCGAAACGTGTTACACAAGCACCTTCTGGCAAATTTCTTTCAGGATACATTTTTATATAATCGTCAATAGTCTTATCAACATTTGGAAATATAAGACTTGCTAATTCTTTAAGTTTTTCCATAAAATCACCTCTTTAATTATATCAAAAATAAAGAAAAAAAGAAATAGATTAATCCATCTTAACTATTTCTAATTTATTATTAACATGTACAAGCGTTAATGATAAATCATTAGGATAATCTAAATCTTCATCATAAATTATATTAAGCTCTACTATATATGCTTTTTTATCCTGCATTTTATCACCTTTATAAGCTTCAGTCTCAACAGATTTTACAGTTACTTCTTTAACATTTGGAAGAACTTGATTACGTTTTCCATAAATGTTACTTTTTACATAAGCATAAATTGTATCTTTGGCTTTTTTTGTAAATGTTGATTGATAATCAGCATAAACAAATTCTATACCACCAACATCACTTTTACTAAGTGCATATTTAAGAGAATAAAAATCTGTTACAAAAAGTTTACTTACTAAGGTTGCATACTCTTCTTCATCTACTTCATCACTTTCTAAACATTTCTTTAAATCTTCAAATAATGTTTTAAAATATGGTGAATCATATTCATTTAACGTATAGCCATAATTATCAATAGTCATTAACGTTTTAACTTCATTTTTATTACTTATTGAATCATAAATACTTTTAATATTTATGAACAAAAAGACTAGAAGTATGATTAATATTACGATTAACAAATACTTTAATTTAAATCTTTTTTTCATAATTAACCAACCTTTTCTTCTTCTTTTTTAACCATATCATATACAATTATACTATTTGATATACTTATATATTTACTAGCTATTTCACTATTTTTTTCAATGTAATCATTACTAATAATTGCATTTTCATCTAATACTTTATATTCGCCTTTTCCTTGATTATAATAAATTTTATTTGTTAACCAATTACCATCAGGGAATACAACAATATTTTCTTCTCCATCCTTAAGTCCTAATATATCAGTACCAAGCGCATATTTAGTTTGAAGTCCCATTAAATTAGCTAATGTTGGGAATGCATCATACATACCCATTTGTTCTGTTATTTCTCTATTTAAGAGTTTATTTCCCTTACTATTTTTTGCCCAAATAATAAATGGTACCTCACGATTTAACTCATAATCATAAAAATCTATACTTCTATAATTTGGATCTGATGGATCTAACATACTATTAGTCTCAGGATTATAGTTATAATACCATAAATATTCTGATTTTTTTAATTTAGCATCATGGTCACCATAAATTACAACAACTGTATTATCAAGTAATCCTTCTTTATCCATATCATCTAATAATTGACCTAATGCCTCATCTGCATAATGAGCAGATTTAAAGTAACTACCTAGTTTCTTGCCTTCCATATAAGGAGCTTCGAGTTCAGTTGTAGTACCATCTTCATTTACGTGAGTATAGTTCATTGTAACTTTATAGTCACTATAGTTTTCTATATCTGTAAATGGTGTATGGTTAGTTAGCATAATTAATAGTCCATACCAATTAGAATATGTATCATTTATTCCTTTTAATTTTGGTACTACTTGTTTAAAGAATGACTTATCAGATAGACCTAAACCTATTGTTTCATCTATTGTAAAATCTTTAGTATAGCAATAGAAATCTTTATATCCAAAGCTTTTATGTGTTGCTTGTCTATTCCAGAAAGTACAATTATTACCATGCATACTAAATGTATAATAGTTTTTATTATTAAATGCTTTTTGAATTGTTGGATAATCTCTATCGTAGTAACTTATAAATACTGTACCAGAACTAGCTGGCATTAAAGAAGTTGAGAATGTAAATTCAGTATCTGAGCTTGTTCCAACACTTTCTTGTGCATGATAGTTAGAAAAATATAATCCTTCACTAGCAAGTCTTTTTAAGTTAGGTGTAACATCAATACCATTAAAACTTGTATCAAGTAAGAAATTTTGTATTGATTCAGCATGTATAACTAATACGTTTTTACCCTCAAAAATTCCTGTATACTGATTAATTTCTTCTGTATTTTCTCTATTATTATAAAATTCTCTAAATTCTTTAGCATTTTTATCATATCCAAATAATGGATTTAATTCTGATTTTATAGTTGCAATCAAATCATTAAATTGATAAGTATATGCACCAAATTCCATAACTACTGATTCTCTATTCCATTGTTTATTAAGTCTTGATATATCAACACTTGTAAGCATAGACATAAATATAAAAAGTGAAACAACACTTGCAATAAGTGTATTAAATGATCTTACCTTACCATTTTCAAGTCTTCCGGCATACTCATAATAATCTCTTTTCTTTAAAAATTTATTCATAAAGAATAAAGCAAGGATTTGCCATAAATAACAGAAGTCTTTTATTTCCATTACATTTTGGACAACAGCATCTCCAACATCTACTATTTGAAGTGATGTTTCTAAAAGAGAAAATGATGCAAATGAAACATAATTTGTATAATACATCGAATTTATCAAACATAATACTGAAAAGAATATTGCCCAAATAAAATAATATCTAAATTGTTTTTTTGGTTTTATTAAATATCCTATTGCTCCAATTATTAATAAAACAGTAATATCTGCAACAATTGGTTTTATTGCAAACATATTTTTAACGGTTAAGCTTCTAAGTAGCCATTCATTAATAATTGATGTAATTAAAAATGTAAAAAATAAAACATTTGTCTTTACATAATTTTTAGAATTTTCATAAAGTTCTGAAAAAACATTTTTTATATTTTCTTTTTTTAGTGCTTCTTTTACATTTTCTTTATTTATATTTTTTATTCTATTTTTAATTTTAGTGGTTTTCTTAACCATAAAAATTCACCTCAAAATTCCTTAAACATTATAGCATGTTTCATATACATTTTCAAATTATAATACGTAAAAGAAAATTAGTAAATTAATACTAATTTTCTAGAATTCTATTTTATTTTCAATATAATTTTTAACTTCTTCAAGTTTAACTGTTACTTGTTCCATTGTATCTCTATCACGTACTGTAACAGTACCATTATTGATAGTTTCATCATCTATAGTAATTGAATATGGTGTACCCATTATATCTTGTCTTCTATAACGTTTTCCAATATTACCAGACTCATCATAACTAGTCATAAAATATTTAGATAATTCTTTATATACTTCGCATGCTTTTTCACTATGATATTTTTTAACAAGTGGTAAAACAGCTACTTTATATGGAGCAAGTGCTGGATGAAATTTCATAACTTCTCTTAATTCCCCATTTACTTCTTCTGCATGATATGCATTACATAAGAATGCTAGTGCCATTCTATCACATCCAAGTGATGGTTCAATTACATATGGAATATATTTTTCATTAGTCTCAGGGTCTAAGTATTCTAAGTTTTGTTTAGATACTTCCATGTGTCTTGATAAGTCATAGTTTGTACGACTTGCAATACCCCATAACTCTCCCCAACCAAATGGAAATTTATATTCAAAATCTGTTGTTGCATTTGAATAGAATGATAATTCTTCCTTTTCATGATCTCTCATTCTTAAATTATCTTCTTTAATTCCTAAATCTTTTAACCATTTATTACATTCACTCTTCCAATACGTAAACCAATCAAGTTCAGTACCTGGTTTACAGAAGAATTCTAATTCCATTTGTTCAAATTCACGAGTTCTAAATGTAAAGTTACCTGGTGTTATTTCATTTCTAAAGCTTTTACCAATTTGTCCTATTCCAAATGGAACTTTCATTCTCATTGAACGTTCAACATTTTTGAAATTAACAAATATTCCTTGTGCAGTTTCAGGTCTTAGATAAATTGTATTCTTAGCATCTTCTGTAACACCTTGGAATGTTTTAAACATTAAGTTAAATTGTCTAATGTCAGTGTAATTTAATTTACCACATTTAGGGCAAACTATTTTGTTGTCATTTATATAGTTCATTAATTTTTCATTATCCCAACCATCGCCAGTCTCTTTACCACCAGTAAAGTCTTCTACTAATTTATCTGCTCTAAATCTAGATTTACATTCCTTACAGTCAATTAGTGGGTCTGAGAATGTAGATAAATGACCACTTGCTTCCCAAGTTTTTGGGTTCATTAAAATAGCGCTATCCATACCAACATTATAAGGGCTTTCTTGAATAAATCTTTTCATCCAAGCTTTTTTAACATTATTCTTTAACTCTACTCCTAATGGACCATAATCCCAAGTATTAGCTAGTCCTCCGTAAATCTCACTACCACTAAATATAAATCCATATTGTTTACATATATAAACAAGTTTTTCCATTGTTAATTCTTCCATTTTATTCCTCCACATTATGATATACATGTTGAACATCTTCAACGTCATCTAACATAGTCATTATACGATCAAATAATTCCTTATCTTCACCAGATAATTTTACTTTTTCTTTAGCAATATAAGTTATATCATCCATAATAAATTCAACATTTGGAAGTTTATTTGTAATTGCTTCTTTAATTGCAAATAAATCGGTTGGATTACCATAAATTATAACCTCTCCATCTTCAACTTCCATATCAATAAAATCAACGCCTGCTTCTATTAAAGCATCCATTGTAGCCTCTTCATCTAAACCTTTGAAGCTTATTATACATAAGTGATCATAATTATAAGTAACGCTTCCTATAGCTCCTATTTTTGTGTGACATTTATTAGCAACAGCTCTAACATCAGATACAGATCTATTTAAGTTATCTGTTAGGCATTCTATTACGAATGTAGATCCACTTGGTCCAAACATTTCATATGTAGCTTCTACGTATGTTTCATCTACACCACTATTAACTTTATCTATTGCTCTTTTAATAATATCACTTGGAACTTGTTCTTTTTTAGCTCTGTCCATTAATCTTTTAAGTTTAGCATTGCTATCTGGTTCTGTACCACCATTTTTAGCAGCTTGATATATTTCTTTAGCATAGCTTGCATAAATTTTACCTCTAGCAGCTCCTGTTTTTTGTATACTTGCTTTTCTTACCTCATATGCTCTTCCCATATTTTTTCCTCCTAAGTCTATTATATTTTACAATAAATTATGAGTTTAGTAAAGAAAAAAGGCTAAATATAAGCCTTATTTACACAATTATCTTTTTACTAATACCTTTGTTCCAATATCCACATATTCATTTAATTCTAAAGCTTCATCATGTGGCATATTAACACATCCATTAGAACCATGTTCCAAAAATGTATATCCACCAAACTCAGATAAATCTCTCCATCCATGTTTTTTTATAACATTTCCTGATTCATCATAATGTATATCATATTCGGCATCATGTAGTCCTTGACCTTTATAAAATTTATTCATAACATCTACATAGTGTCTTGAACCATTATCGCCAATTAAATCACGATTCCCTCTTGTATCATATATTTCATGAATACCTATCTTAGTAGGTGTTTTTTTATCTTTACCTGTTACTACTGGGCTTGACATTACTATTTCATTATTTTGATATAAATCTAAGTGCTGATTTGATATATCAACAATTACAAATGTCCCATCTAATATATTTAATTTATCCTTTTTTACAAATCCTATATTATTATCAGACATTACATAACAATAATCACCTATTTCGTAATAAATATACGCAGATTCATATTTGCTTAAATCTTTTACTATATTTGATTCATATGTATCACTATATATAGATGTATCTTCATTTATATATGCAACTGAAATATATGTATCTTGTGGTCTTGTAATATAATCTTCTATAACATCAGTATTTTTTACATAACCCATTTTATCATTATATTTTACTTCATAAAGATCTGTATATTTCATATTTACTTTTAATTCTTCATCTTTAGGTAAATATCCTATTATCTCACCATTAATATCTATTATTTCAGTATCTTTTATAGCTCTAACTGCATTGTCTTGTAAAAATACTATAGATTCACCTTCATACTCTTCTTCAAATATTGCTTCATCAATTAATTCTGATTCATCTTCTTCAATATACTCCATGGTAATTTCGCTATTATCTACGCTTTTTACATTAGTACATCCCATTGTAGTTAAAGATATACCTGATGTAAGCATAAGTGTGATTATTTTTTTTGAATAATATTTCATAAATACATTCTCCCCTTTTCAAAGCAGGATATATAATAATACATTTTTTATAAATTGTCAAAACAAAAAAGAAAGATTTTTAATCTTTCTTACATAAAGTTAGAGCATTTACCACAATCTATATTCATGTTTTGACATTCTTCACTACATGAATACTCTGGTCTATAAGTATGTTTATATATATGTTTACTTATAACATGTGTATGAATTGGGCATACATGTCCTTGATAATTTATGATAGATTTTTATTTTTCTAATTCCTTTCTTTCTTTATTAATTTTTTTAACATCAGCAAATCTTATTAAATGAATTGCTAAATCAAATGCTTTATCATACCATTTAAGCAATTTATCTGTAGTTATATCTTTATATTTATCATTAATTTTATGATTTACTCCAAAATTGTTAAGTATATAGCCAAATGATTTATATGAATCTTTATCAATATTTGAATATTCAGATTGATTCTTTTCTATATATTTATCTATAGATTTCAATATTTCATTTTTTCTTTTTAAATTGTCTTTAACTTTAAAATCGTTATATTCAAGTAAAAGAAGCGCTATATCTTCATCAACTTTATTTATAACACTGTCAACATTTACATCTCTTTTTGTCAATAAAAATTTATCTCCTTGTTGAACGAATTTGTAATTTAATTTTTCTGCAATAATTTCTATATTTTCTAAAACTGCTTTAACATTTTCGTCATCAACGCAAATCGAACCACTATACATAGCATATTCATAAATATTATATATAAACTCTATATAATATAAAAAACGATCAATATCTATACAATCAGGTTTTGCAAAGAAAAATTTTGATATACCAATGCTTTCCAAAAACTCAGTGCAATTTAGTGTAGTTCCCCTGTATGGCCAATACTTATATATATAACTGTCTATTGCACCTATAAATGTATAATAATTTCGATTGCATTTTGTTGTATTTTCCGCATAATGTAAATATTTAAGCATTTTAAAAAATTCTTTTTTAAAATCTAATCTTATTTCAACATCAAAAATACTTTTTTTCATAATATCACCTATACCAATTATATCACACATCTTATCTGCAATAATATTATATAATTTTACTTACTTTATCAATTAACATTTCACATACTTCTTTATCACTTACTAAGTTAATAGAAAATGTTTTATACCCGATTCTATTTATACTTGAGCCACAATGATAAACAGTTTCATTATCAATTAAGAAATATCTATCATGAAAACTATTATTAAATATTACTTTTAAATTATGATATTGTTTATTATATTTTTCTATATCTTGTTTTGTTAATAAATTATCTTTTTTAGTTATAATGATTACTTCTATATCTAATCTTTTAATAATATCAAGTATTGTATTATCAGCATATGCATCTATAATTATTAACTTTTTAGTAGCACTTTTAAATATATCTTGTATTTTGAAGTAAGCGTCATATATTTGACCATCAAAATATATTTCATTTACTTTTCTTTTTTCTTCTATCTTATTAAATGCTTGTTGTAATAGTTTGATTGAATTATCATGTTCTAAAACCATATCATTGATATACTTTTGTTCTATCAAACTATCTTTGATAAAATGTCTCATTTTTACAAATGCATCCATTATTCTAATACTTACTTCAACAGCTGGTTTTGATTTTAATATTGTACTTAACATGGCTACACCTTGTTCTGTAAATACTCTAGTATTGTATCTTCTACCACCATATTTATTTTTTTGACTTGAGGTCGAAATTTTCGACCTCAAGTTTTTCTCTTCCTCATTTGTTAAAATACAAGAAAATCTTTCTGGGAATTTTTCAGGATTATTTTTAACTGCTTCATTAATTCTCTTTGTTTCGACTTGATATAGTCTAGCTAAATCAGAATCCAACATTACTTGAACACCACGAATCTCATAAATTAAATCTTCTATTTTAACTTCATCTTTGACAATTACATTATTCATGTTAGCCTCCATTCTATTTACCTGCTAATGTAATTATAACGAACGCTTGTTCACTTGTCAATAAAACGTTATTTTCTAATTATATAATGTTTCTTGAGGTGCCAAAATGTCACCTCAAGTTGGGGAGGTAGTCGTTATGATGCTTTCGCTTTCACTGAAATTGGGGTCGCCATGCTCAGTGGCGTTCTAAAATCAGAGGTAGCAGTTGAAGCCAATCGAAAGATCATGCGTGCCTTCGTCGCTTTTCGCCACTTGGCGGAGTTGCCTCTCGCAGCCACCTATCTTGACCTTCGAAAGCAAATCGAGGATCTCAAGAGTGAGGTAAACGATATTTTAGCCGATCAGAACGACATCAATGAGAGTACACGCGCCCAACTCGATGCCATCAGCACCGCTTTGGCAGAACTTCAATCTTCAAGGTCGCAAATTGCGACCTTAAACAAGCGTCGTCCCATTGGCTTCATCCAACCCAAGGACGAAGGAGATGATTCTTAACTTCCTTGTGCCACTATGTCAAAGACCACTTATCTTTATTTCGACCTCACAGAGTGTCAGACACTTCGTGAGCACTTATCGAATTTCCCTCACAAGGCGTTTAAGACCCTTTGCGAGTATTTATTCCTTGTTTCTTTTCAATATCTTGTCATAATACTACTT
>JAFUZI010000035.1 GCA_017476705.1 Bacilli bacterium | reverse complement strand
CGCCATTAATACATTCATATATATAATCATCAGCAGTACCTGTTGCTTCATATTTAAGAATTGGATTTTCACTAGTAGATGAAGAATTACAAACAGTAACTCCACTATCTATTTTAGAATATAATTCATCTAGTGCATCTTTCACATTATCTACATCCCAGTTTTTATTATTTGATGTATAACTTACTTCATTTGCATGATATAAATAATTAGCTGCGAATACTACTGTTCCAGATAAAAGAATCCCCACTAATAATCCTACAATATATTTCTTCATAGATTCCTCCTATTATTATATCTAAATTATACCCTCCACTAAGTATCTTAGTCAATAGTGGCAATTTACATTTTTTACAATAATCATTTATTAATCTTAACTAATAAAATAAAAAAGTTAAAGTATAACTTTAACTTTTAATTAAGTTTTTCTCTTAAATCATCTAATGCATCAGCAACATTATTAACACCATCAATACCAGTTACTTGTACTTCACTAGCATCTATTTTAGTTGATGTACCTTTTATTGAACATTGTGTAGATGATGTACATTCAATTTCATAACTATCAATTACAAAATCTGCATGAGAAATTTTTCCTTTTAAAATATCAATAGATACAGTTTGTGGATAACTTCCTTTTACTGTAACCTTATATGTATTTTTTAATGTTTCAACACTTTCATATTTACCATCTACTATATCTTCATTATCATTCATTTGATTAATAAGTATTTGTTTTTCAAGTGCATCCATATAACCATATGCACTATTAATTGCTGAATTTCTTCTGGATCTCTCAACAACGTTACTTATTGATGCATAAGCAATAACAGAGATAATTGCTAAAATAACAATTACAGCTAAAAGTTCAATTAAAGTAAAACCCTTTTTCATATTTTCCCTACTTTCTTAAATTAATTATATCATAAAATATTATAATTTCAACCATTTATTTATGATACGATTCATTGTTTGATATTTTAAATGCTCTATATATTTGTTCTAATAAAATAATTCTAAATAATTGATGTGGAAAAGTCATTTTAGAAAACGACAATTTAAAATTACTTAATGCTTTAATATCACTATGTAATCCATTGGAACTTCCTATTATAAATGTAATATTAGAATTAATCATTAAAATATCTTCTATTTTTTTAGATAGTTCAGGTGAAGTTAGTTCTTTACCCTCAATTTCTAAAGTTATAATATAATCTTTTTCGTTTATATATTTTAATAATAATTCTTTTTCTTTTTCAATAGAATCACTATCTGATACTTCTATTATTTCTAACTTAGTATATTTAGATAATCTTTTTTTATACTCATCAATTGCATCTTTAAAGAATTTTTCTTTAATTTTACCAACACACAATATTTTTATCATATTTTAATCAACTCAGTTCTATCTTCTTGTGTTGATACTATAATATCATTAAAATTTATATTTTCATCAATAAGCTTATTCTTTAAAGTGTTATAAGCGATTGATGGTTCATTATTTTCATGAGAAAGGTGAGCAAGTATTACTTTTTTTGTATCTTTACCTATAAATTTAGATAAATAATAAGAAGAATCTTTATTAGACAAATGTCCTCTATCGCTTAAAATTCTTTGTTTTAAATAATATGGATATTTACCATTAAGTAGCATTTCAACATCATAGTTACTTTCAAATACATAAATATTCTTATTTTTTAAATATTTATGATTTTTCTGATTTATATATCCAGTATCTGTTATATAAACAACTGATTTCCCATCTGATTCAATGATATAACCATTAGAATCAGAAGCATCGTGTGACGTTTTAATAACTTTAACACTCATATCATCTATATAAAAATTATCATCTATAATTACATAATTAGTTACTGGAAATATTTGATTTATATCTTTTAACATCTTCTCTGTTAAAAATAATGTTGGATTATATTTTTTTACAAAAACCTTTAAACCATTTATATGGTCAGAATGTGTATGTGAAATTAGAATCGCATTTATATCTTTAGGATCTACTTCAATTTCTTTAAGTTTTTTTTCAACATACATACTTGTAGTTCCTAAATCAATAAGGATTTTAGTTGAAGAAGAGGCAACATATGTTGAGTTGCCTTTTGATCCACTAGCTAAAGTACAAACTATCATCTATACATTGTCCATGGATTAATTCTTCTTCCACCATTCCAAGGTTTTCCAATCCAAACTTCAAAATGAAGATGAGGTCCTGTTGCCCAACCAGAATTTCCTACATAACCAATTACTTGACCACGTTCAACAGTCTCATTTACTTTAACTGCTTGTCTTGCCATATGAGCATAGCAAGTATAATATCCATTATTATGATTAATACATACATAATTACCATCTTGATATCTGTATGACACTTCAGATGTAACACCATTTGTAACAGCATAAATTGGTGAACCATATCCAGTACCTGAGATATCTATTGCTGCATGTAATTCACGTCTACCATTAATTGGATTAATACGATAAATATAATCAGATGAAATAGT
>JAFUZI010000034.1 GCA_017476705.1 Bacilli bacterium | reverse complement strand
TAAGCCAGCTTGTTCTTTAGTTATCTCTAGTGTTCTTTTAACATTAGAAATAGTTTCAGGTTTCATTAATTCTTCTGTTAATTCATTATATCTAGCTTCAATTGTATTTAAACGTTCTATCATATTAATCCCTCCGTCGCTTATAAATTATACTATAAATATATATTTTTATCAAGAAAAAAGACCAAATGATTCATTTAGTCTTATAAAATTACAATGTCTTTTTAGAATATTAATATTTTAAAGTGTTTATTATATTTTTTTATTACTTTACACATTTTTTTATTTTCTATCCTGTGCCTACACTGTCGTTCGGCACCAATACCCACTCATCATCGATGAGGGAAATAGGGATTCAAGATTAAAAGATGGCGAATCATCTAACTAATGCCTTCGGGAACATCCAAATTAAAGCATCTAGCTGCACCACCGCCAGCGACGTCACATCCAACAGTGGCGTGACCCACATAAGCATTACCAACAGCATTCGCATTCGCATAGTCAGAACCATCTCTGCAGTATATTTCGGAAGAAGGGACATAGCAGCTATCGTTTCCAAATGTATTTAGTAATAAAGTTTTGTTTTGTTCATATTTAGAACCATCTGCGCTTCTCTCTAAACAAAATTCTTGTCCATTATGTTTACCACATACATCTATCTCTTCTATAACACCATTTGAATTTAGTGTGTGTTTCAAATAGAATTCCCAACTTGCATCTGGGCTTTCTTTATAATCTAGATTTGGTGTTTTAAAATTTTGTAAAACACACTGTTCATTTGAGCCACCGCTTTGATTACATTCAGCTTGTGAATTGAATGGAATACCAACATTTATATTTGTCCAAACATATTTATCTCCCATATCTTGATTTGCGTCGATTGGATATCCTACATGTGTTCCACCACTAGCTTTACTATATACAACGCTTGGATAAACTACTGGCTTTTTTACTGCCTCATTTCCTTTAACTACTGTTTTAGTCTCACCATCATAACTTATTACATATCCTCTAATTACTAGTGAATATCTATTTACTTTATCATCAACTACTTCTACCCATCCAGAGCTTGGAGCTTCTCCTTTAAATGTAACTCCATAAATAGAGTCCATTGGAACATCATATAAACCTGGTGTGATTTTTTTTGAATCACTTATATCTCCATAAACCATTTGATCATCTACAACTTTTATATATCCAACAGCACTTTGCACTGCTCCTCTTTTTTTATTATCTTCAATTAGACCAGTCATAACAGGATATGCTATTAAAGATATTATTGCAAGTATTATAATAGTTGCTAAAAGTTCTATTAAAGTAAATCCATTTTTCATATTTTTACCTACTTTCTATACTATATAAAGTATAACAAATAATAATTATTTTTTAAATATCTCTTTACATTTTATTAACAATAAAAAAACTCTACCATATTAAAATGATAGAGTTTTTAAATTATCAATATTATATCATTAAATATATATTACCTATAAATGCAATACTTACAAAAACAGTTATTAGCATAAGTAAAAGCAATTCAATATAACCTTTAACATGTACTTCTTTAGTTAAATCTAATTGTTGTTTTTTTGAACTTGTAAAGTCATCAACAAACAATTTAATAACATGCTCTGCATCCTTAAGTAAATCTTTATTATCATCTTTTGAATTAATAAATTTTTTTATTGTTTTATTTTCTTTTATTAAAGAGTTATAAACACATAATAATTTTTTTAATTCTCTTTTCTTTATTTTTTCATCTTTAAAATTCTTTCTAGATAATTTTAAAAAGTATTTAGCAACCTCATTAGTGTTTTGTACTTTTTTACTCATGTTAGCATGACTATTATCTAACTCTTTTAATTCTTTTTCTCCCATTATAATTTGTTTAAATAATTCATCCATTTTTTCTACTCCATTTCTATTTTTAAGTATAAACTATTTTACTAGTTATCGCAACCACAATCATCTAATTTTTCATCTAAAAATTCAATCATATCAAGTACTGGTACTTTAAATTCTTCTTTGGTATGATTATCTTTTATAGTTAAAACATTATTTTTTACTTCATCTTCACCTATAATTATTACAAATCTTGCATTTAATCTATCTGCTTGTTTAAAGTTATTAGCAATTTTTCTATTCATAAAATCCATATCTACACTAAAACCATTTAATCTTAAATCTTGCATTAATGCCATACTATAATCAGTTGTATCGATTGGAATAATATAACAATCTAAGTGTTCATGATCAAGTAAACTAATTTTTTCATAATCTAGAGCTGTCATTAGTCTTTCAATTCCCATAGCGAATCCAACACCTGGTGTAGATGGACCTCCTACCATTTCTACTAAATGGTCATATCTTCCACCACCACATAAAACATTTTGACTACCAAAGCCCTCAACACTTGCTTCTACTTCAAATACTGTATGTGTATAATAGTCAAGTCCTCTAACAAGGTTAGGATTTACTGTATATTCTATACCTAAAACTTCAAGATATTTTTTTACACTTTCAAAATGACTCTTTGAATCATCATTTAAATAATCAATTATTTTAGGTGCATTTTTCATAATATCCTTATCAGCATCTACTTTACAATCTAGTATACGAAGTGGATTTTTCTCATATCTTGACCTACAGTCTTCACACAATGTATTTAAATGAGGTTTAAAATATTCAAGAAGTGCTTTTCTATATGCCTCACGTGACTCTTTATCACCTAATGTATTAATATTTACCTTTATACCTTTCAAACCTAATATTTTATAAAAATTAACTGGTATAGATATAACCTCAGCATCCATCATAGGAGAGTTAGTTCCAAATACTTCAACACCAAATTGATAGAATTCTCTAAATCTTCCTGATTGAGGACGTTCATATCTATACATTGGGCCATAATACCAAAGTTTTCTAGGATTTATAGAATCACCATACATTTTATTTTCAATATAGCTTCTAGCAACACCTGCTGTTCCTTCTGGACGAAGTGTCATATTTCTATTTCCTCTATCTATAAAATCATATGTTTCTTTAGATACAATATCAGTAGTTTCACCTACACCTCTATGGAATAATTCTGAAGCCTCAAAATGTGGAGTTCTTATATATTCATAGTTATATTTTTCCATTAAAGAATTCATAATTTTTTCTAATTCTTTAATTTTTTTACCATATTCTCCAAAAACATCATATGTGCCTTTTGCTTTTTGTATCATTTTATCACCTAATTCATTTAATTTACATACATATTTTATCATAAATTATAAAAAGATTATAGTCATTTTACTATAATCTTTAAATTAAATTTATTTTTTATATACTAATTCTTTTTGAACAGCTAATTCTTTCTTTTCACTAGATTCAATTATATCTTTTAAATTATGCTTATTATCACACTTGTCAACTAATATAACATCTAAATTATTTTGAACTGTTTTTTCAGTTAAAATAATACTCTTATAAATATCTAAATTACAAAGTGCTTCCCATCTAGCTTCCTTAATAGATTCCTCAACTGTTCTTTTCAAACTACGAGCTCCTGTTTTAAAAGTAAGTGCTTTTTTACATGCTGCATCTAAATACTCTTGGTTCCATAAAAGTTCTATACCAACAGCTTCTAGTTTTTCTTTTTCACTTAATAATGCACTTGTTTTTGATGAAGTTAATATTTTCTTTAAAGAATCTATATTATGACCTGATAATTGTGAAATAACTGAAAATCTACCAATTAATTCAGCAGGCATATTAGCTTTTTTAACAAAATCTTCAGTTGTAAGTTTTTTATATTTAATATCTTCTTGATTAGATTCTTCACCAAATCCAATTGACTTTCTAGTTATATCTTCTTGAACTGTTGTAAATGCTCCTGTTGCAAATATTGTAAGTCTTGATGTATCAAAAATATATTTTCTATTATTATATACAACATCATATTTAGTACCACCAATAAATGGAAGTAATGTATTTAAAACACCTCTACCACCAACATCTCCATTACTAGTTGATCCTTTTTTATCTATTTCATCAAATACAACAATACCTTCTTCTGCTTTTTCTAAGTCTCCTTTTGCTGATGCGAGTAGGCGCGCTAAAAAATCTTCAATATCTGCACCAACATAACCTGGAGTTGTTAATTGTGTAGTATCAATTATTTCAATTGGCATATCAAAGGTTTTAGCAACACATTCAGCAAGCAATGTTTTACCTGATCCAGTAGGACCTACAAGTAAGCAATTATTCTTATTAGCTCTATCATCCATTATTTGATTCATAAATACTGCTTGAATAACATCTTTTTTAGCTTCTTCCTGACCAATTATAATTTCATCAAATCTAGCTTTTATTTCTTTAATATTTAAACTTATTCTTTTTAATTTAGAAGAATTTTCTATATCTTCTTTTTTATTTTCATATTCCTTATAAATAGAAACAGCATATTTATTAGCCTCATTTAATTGATCATATACATTGTTAAACATCTCTTTTACTTTTTTAGCTGATGGATATAGGCTAATTGCTTTAAAAGCTTCTGCCATTTTCAAAAATACTTTATTCAATTCTTTTGGCTCATTATTTATAAATTCACTTGCAAAACTTATATACAATTCTTCTGTTTTATTAAGATATTCTTTTAATTCATCATATTTATTTATTTTTTTAATTGCGCTACATACAGTATTAAACATTTCATTAATATATTCGCTTGACATTTCTAAAGTATCATCATTGTCAGATTTATTATATTCGATAAATTTTAGATCAGCTATAACATTATCATTTTCTCTTAATGAGTGATTTTCTGCATTATTTTTAAGATTGCATAAAATCTTTTTTATATCTTCTCCTCTTAGATTAGTAAGGTGTTCTAAAGCACTATATTTAATTTTAAAATTGCAACCAGAAATATCTTCTTTTATATTATCATTTTTATTAAATACATTATCTAATAGTTCATATAAATCCATATTCATTATAGCAATTTTATCTAAATCAAAATCACATATTCCAAAATATATTTTATTTGAACATTCTTCAAAATAACTAGATAAAGCTCCATCTATTGAATCTGAACCATAATTATTTAATAAATCTTCTTCATCGATTATATTTAATACTACATGATCAAATTGTGAATCTAAGCTATTTATATCAGAAGCTAGATAATAAGAACCACCTGCTTTTGTTACGAAATGATTTTCACCATCAAATTCGCATAATTCTCCTTCTAGATAATCTATTGGTTTAAAAATAAACAACTCATCATCAAGAGAAATCCTTTGCATTATTGTTCCATACATTTTATTCATATTTAATCCCCCTAAAATGCAAGAAAAGGGAATCCAACACAATATTATGTAAGATTCCCCTCCTTCATTCAATAACTAACTAAATTATACAATATATTTTAAAATATGTATACAATAAATTTTAAAAAGCACTTAAAAAACCTCATTATTGAGGTTTATTGCATTTGAATTGAATGAACACGTAATTCAATATAGTTAGATGAATTTGTTACTAAAGTGCTAGTATCAGATGTAAATCTGAAAGCCAAGAAAATATCGCGTTCTTCATATCCTGTTAAATCAACTTCAACAACAGATCTACTTGCAGGAAATGTCTTAGAAGTTAATACACTATTTACATTATTATTTGAACTTAATATACGTATTTCACCATTAGTTAATGCTGGAGTAACTGCACATACAGTTGTACTACCGTTTTGTCCACATCCAGAGCCTGAACCAACAAATTGTAAATCAACTTTTATTTTCTTAAATCCTTTTGGTAGTGCTTCTTGCTTAATAAGATATGCGCCGTGTGTTCCAAGCCAACCATTCCAACTAACCCTACCATAAATATAAGCTAAATCAGTCCATCCATAGCTTTTAGATGCATTAGAAGGTTGACTATCTGTTCCACCTCTATTACCTTTAGTTGAATCCCAAACAATTGACCAATTTCCTAGTTTTTCTTGATCATAATTACCAGCATTAAATATATATCCATCCCATCTTAAATTAGCCTTTTGCCATTTCTTCCATTCATCATCAACTTTTACATATAAATAGTCATCTTTTTCTCCTAAAGCTTCATATCTAACATTTAATAAAGCTGAATCTATGTTACCTGATGATCCACCATTACCACTTCCACTATTAGAACCACTACCAGTATTATCTTCTTCACAATATTTAGTTTCTGATGCTTTGGCAGTACCTTCACTATATAATACACTATAACCATTTATACAGAAGTGCCCTTCTGTTACTACTTTTTTATTAATATCAAAGTCTAGATATGAATATGTAGGAAGTGTTCCTTTGGCTTTTATTTTACTAAAATCTTCAGTATCTAAATTACTTGTAAATATATGTTTAGCCTCAGTTACATTTATACCTTTATTATTATCTAGGTCATATAACACTGCTGCATTATTAGCGGCCTCTACATAACCTTCTACACTTCTATATGCCGCTGACCTTTTAGTCTTTTCTATTATTCCAGCAATTATTGGAAAAGCTATTAAAGCTACTACTGCAAGTACTACTATTACGGCTAAAAGTTCTATTAAAGTGAACCCACGTTTCTTCATATATACCTCCTATTATTCTATTTAAATTATACCCCCCCCCGGGCATTTTAGTCAACAAAAAAAAAGACTTATTTACAAAGTCTTTTAATATCATTCTAACCAAATGGCTTTGATTCCTATATAAGTTCTTGTACTTGTTCTTTGCAACAAAAGAACATTATCATTAGCAGGAAAATCTTTTTTTGAAGAAACAAATCCAATAGCATATGAATGATCATTTGAGCTTCCCCATTTATAAGCAATAAGTACAGCATACATTTCACCATTTAAAGCAGATATATCAAGAGTTTTTTCAGTATCATCCTCAAGTAATACTTTAGCATGATTATACTTAGATAAATCAATTTTTTGGCTAGTACCTATTGTACATCCACCAGTTTTACCTGTCGCTAAACTAGATGGAGACCAGCCAATTAAAACGCCACTTGAATTAATACCCCATGAGCCACCTGCATTTCCATCTTGATACCACCAATTACTAGGGTTAGTATCCCATGCAACTGAATAACTACCACCAGCAAATAAATTATCACCTTTTAGATATAATCTAACCGCTGATTTTTTCCATTCTCCATTAGTAAAGCCATATAAATAATCATCATCTGGATTATATTTTACTTTAGACATAGTACCATCAGACTCATTTTGAGAACCATTTTCACTATTAGAGCCACTACCAGTATTATCTTCTTCACAATATTTAGTTTCTGATGCTTTGGCTGTTCCATCACTATATAATACACTGTATCCATTTATACAGAAGTGTCCTTCTGTTACTACTTTTTTATTAATGTCAAAGTCTAAGTATGAATATGTTGGTAGTGTTCCTTTGGCTTTTATTTTACTAAATGCATCAGTATCTACATTACTTGTAAATGTATGTTTAGCCTCAGTTACATTTATACCTTTATTATTATCTAGGTCATATAACACTGCTGCATTATTAGCTGCTTCTACATATCCTTCTACACTTCTATATGCAGCTGATCTTTTAGTTTTTTCTATTATTCCAGCAATTATTG
>JAFUZI010000033.1 GCA_017476705.1 Bacilli bacterium | reverse complement strand
CTTCTTTATATTCTATCTTATTTAAATACACAGTATCACTTTTATTGATAGTATCATACATATATAGATATTTGTATTTATATCTATCTTTATATATAAATACACTATCACCTTTAATTATTGTATAGATACTATCGTGTAAATAGATACTATCGTATTTCAGTTTTTCTATATAGTTATCTCTTATAATTGTATCATAAACTGTTACTGTAGAAGTACTTCTTTTAGTAGAAGTACAACTACAGAACAAAATACATAAAATTATAAAAAATGACACGAGTTTAATTTTCTTTTTTTTCATTATCAAAGTTTTTGTTTTCAGTTGGTTCATATTGTACTTGTAATAATAATTTAGCTCTGTCTGTTAACAATCCTTTATAAAAATAATCAGGATTTAATTCATAATATCCTTTTGTTTTTTTAACGATAATACCTAGTTTATTACAAGTACAAATAGCTTTATTTATAATACTGTGTGTTAATGTATCGTTTGATGCTTCACATAAAGCATTTCTAAAAATTACATTATTATAGAACACATTAGATTTATTACATGGAGAAATACTAGAATATTTCCAACACCACAATAGGACTTTTAAAGTATTGCCATCTAATTGCATTAAACTAGGAATACTTCTAAAGAAAAACATTATAAATTCGTCTATACAACTAGTATGTATTGTGGTTATTCCAGACACTATCTCTCCTGTAGTATTATCTATAACAGAGTAATTTTTCCTGTTGATTTTTGTGTAAATTTGCTTTTTCATATTAAATAGTTCTTTTTATTTTTGCAAAATTACAATATTTTTTCAGTATGGCAAATAAAATTTTCATTTTTATAAACAATTTTACTAATTTTGGCAGTAATACTGTTCAGTCGAAAGTACCGTTGAATAATTTAGTAAAGATTGTTTACAAATTTGTAAAAATGTGATAATAAAAATTAAAATCTTTACTTATAAGCTATATGTTTTTACTTATAAGTAAAGATATATTACATATAAGTAAAGATTTTTTGAACTAAAAGTTTGAATTTAAATGAGTTAAGTAACTTCTCCCTTTCTTATTTATATAAGAAGTTTTTATTATTCAAAATAAATAACATCTTTAATAAGATTTATTAACTCTTTCATTTGAGGATGTACATTATTTGCAGAACGTTGCTTTACTACCCAATTCCAATCTGACATTAAACCACAATAACACACATCTGTACTTGTAGCTAGTGGTAAAACATCTCTTGCTTGTTGCTTTTGCATATCAAATGTTAATAAAAGATTGTAATCATTTATAGCGTTTTCCATTGCTCTGTCAAAAACAACTTTATTACATTTTTCAGTATTATCATACCAATAAGGTTTAATTACTTCTTCTACTTTAACATATCTAGTACTTTTTTCACATATGGCTAATGAAGTAGAATGACGATTGAGTTCTCTAGTCATTGCTATAGAGGTTGTACATTTGACAAAAGGTCTATCTTCAAACTTATCTTGCTCTTCATCAGTAATACATTCAGATAAAAGATCCCAAAGACTAAACTTTTCTTTTCCTAAATATACAATCCACTCTTCCATAATTCTTGCATTGGTTGTAATGTACCAATTGTCTTCTATACTAAATACATCAGACCAACCTGCGATACAAAAGAATTCATCAATAGAAGCATTATGTACCATTTTATGAGTTGCTTCATTTTTAAATTCCATTGCATCAGGTAATTTGTTGAAATGTATTTTTAAATGCACTGTGCCAAAAGCAAAAGGCGAATAATGTTTAGATTTTCTAAGCATTTTAATGAAATGCAAATAACTACTATCTGTTATTTTATCATAACTGTTATAACAACATCTACCAGCATATTCAACTGCTTTGAATATACCATTTAATTGAAAGTTTGGTTGTTTATACAACTTCACTGCTTGATTCAATAGTTCCATCAATTGTTTTCATATATGTTATAGAGCTATCTATAACTTCGTTAATACTTGGTTTTTCTAATTTTTCAATATTTATTACACGTGAATCTTTAGATAATTCTCGTAAAACATCCCACAATTTATCTAATTTTTCAGTTTCAGAATTTGGCTGAAAAAATGCAGCACTATTAGATTCTATAAGTGCAGTAATAAATAATTTTATATAATTAACATTAAAATCTGAAATGCTTAATAGTAAATTGCCTATTGCTTCTTTGCTATTATTCTCTCCAGATTTTACATTAGGTGTAACTATACGTGAAGATATTAAAGAAAAATATTTGTTTATTCCATCGATATGCTCTTTTAGTTTTTTATAATAACGCTTTTGTTTATTATCTTTTGCATACATTCCATAATTATCTTCTATATGTTTATTTAAATTATGATATAATTCATATATAGAATCAGTTAAAGACTGTACGAAATTTATATACAAGACATCTTCAATGTAATATTTTTTTAGTTGTTCATTATTTCGCAACTCTATTATTTTATTTATATCTTTTATTCCATTAGCCATTTTTCAATAGTCTTTATATTGCCATACTTAAACCCGTGTTTTATACACCATTCTGCAGCAGTAGTTTGAGAAGTTTTACTAATTTTTACATTAGGATTTTGGAATACAAATCTTATGTCTAAATCTGGATACTGTTCTTTCACTAAAAGCATTTTTTTCCTATCTGCAGCTTTAAATAATCCTTTTGCTTCTATCCAAATTACTTTATTAGATTCAGTAACTAATTTAAAATCTGGAATATATAAATGCTTTGTAGAAGGGACTGTATAATTTAATTTTATACATTCATATACAAGATTCGGATATAATTTTGCTATACTATCTTCAAACTTACTTCTGTGTTTTTCCATCTTATTATTGTGTAAAAACCACCAGCTAAAGATAAAAAAAATTTTTGAAAAAAAATCTTTAACTGGTGGAAAATGTAAAATTTAGTTTAATTAAATCAAAAACAAATGAAATTATGAAAGAAAAAGATTATTCTGCTATAATAACCATTCTATCAGAATCAAATAAATATTTACTCAATTCATTATCATAATGTAAAGCCTTTACAGTACAAGTACCATCTTCATGTTCTTTCAATGACCATGCTTGAAGTTTTTCTCCACCATCAGGATTTACAAACATTTCGCCTTTTTGTAAATCTTTAACTGCTTTATATTTAGGAAGCATTCTTATGAAAGCATTGAAATCATCAAATTTAGAAGTCATTATAAATTTGTGTAAAATATCCATATCTACGCCTTCCAAAGGCAGTGTTTGAACATATCCCCAAGCACATTCTCTAATTGCTTTAGATGTATTTACATGCTCTTCAATAGCTTTTATCAGTTCTTCTTTATTGCAATTTTTATCAGAATTGCAAGTACATTCTTTAGATGTTGTTCCACAGCAACAATCCATTAGTAAATCTTTAATATTTTCCATTTTGTTAAGTTTATTAATTATGTTACAAAAGTACAATAAATTTTTTATTTATCGTACATTTCTACGTATTTATTTAAATACCAAATTGCTTTTTGGACATCCTCTTTAGGATTATTTTTCCAATTCATTCTAAATAAATATTTGAAAGCGTTGCACTTACAAAAATTCATAACTGTTTCTTTGTCATAAGCCGCTTCCATAGCGTCTATGCATTCTATACTACCATGAGTATAATGCTGAGGGTGATTTACATTATCGTATTCCATACTTTTAAAAATTTAATTAAGTAATAATAATATTTAGATCTCCAATAACTGTCAAACCATAATGTTGTACAGTCATTATATTTATTCCACATATTTAACCTATACATAGGTTTATCATAAGCACCTTTGAAATTTGTCCAAGATACTTTTGAAATATTAGAAATATCTTTCTTTAATCCTTGAATATTTACTGTCATTATTCCCAAAATATATTTATATAATGTTCATTATCAATTAATTTAGGTTTATTAAGTTCTGATAGATAAGATAATTGACTTTTATGCTTTAAATATCCATCATATTCTTCCCAACCTTGAAATCTAGGTAATGTATTAAAATAATCATCTATTATTCTAACAAGATTTTCATCTTCATCTTTATACCGCATCAATGCATTATTATAATCTAAAGCATTAATACGAATATGGTATTTATTATTATGGTTACCATAATTTATTACCTGCACATCATCAACAATATGCCTCATAAAATCAATAAAATCTTCTATTTTATTTTTATTTATCAAACATTCTGTAGCATAATGTATAGATCTTTTTTGAATATATACTCTCATATTTTATTATTATTAATGTATCCAACATTTACCAACTGAAGCTTCTGCTGGAATAGGTAACTTTTTACAAAATTCCGCTGCAGCTTCAAGCATAATTTGTTCTAATAATTTAGGAAAAGTATCTTTCAATTCTTCTGGAAATTCACAAACAATTTCATCATGAACTAAAGCACTTATCTTAATTTTATTAAAATAATTATTCTCTATAATCCATTTAAACAGCCTGGTTGCAGCTAACTTCAAACATGTACTACCCGTCAATATTATTATCCTACAGGCTCTTTATCCTGTAGATCAATAGATTCACATTCTCTATTGTTTAGACTATATCTTAATATATTTTTACAAAAAGTTTTTAATTCTTCTAAAGATGCGGAATTTTTCATAGAATTTGCTTTTTTAGAAATTACTTGAATATTACCTTTAGTATATCCTTTTGTATTATCTATTCTATCTAAAGACGGAGAATATTCATAATTGCCTTTAGTTCCACAATATATAGGTACTTCTAAAATAGGACATATTTTAGGAATTTTTATATCAGATTCTTCTATATTGAAATCTATATTATTTTTTATAGCCCTATCTTTAGCCCTTTTCCACATATTATGCACTATATTCTTTCTATGAGATTCTCTTTTACGTTCTAAACAAAGTTCTTTATATGAAGAATCATTATCCATACGTAATTTTTTCCTTTGGTAACTTGTTAATATTTTGCAACAGTCTTTACAAATATGTAATATTCTATTAGAAGGATTTTTTCTTTTTACTATAACTTCCCACTCCTTACCACAATTTAGACACTTTCTTAACTCTTTATGTCTTACTACATTAATTTTATTATACATATTTTATATTTTTTGCAAAAATACGAAAAATTATTAACTTTTTAAATATATTCTCTGTTTTCGTGGTGTTTTACTATCCAATATTGGACTCCATACACTAGTCGTTACACCTTCATATTATTACTAATATGCTTGGCTCGGTATTCTCATCTCAGAGTTCACCGAATTTACAGAGTTTTATCAGGGCACTTATAATTCACCCTGAGTAGGTCCATTAAGAGCCATACGATCCCATTTAGAGGCAGCTTTAAAATGTTTAGATACCTCTACAGCTATAGAATCTCCAGTTCCTTTATGATATAATTTATAATCATCCCAAAATTCTTTCGTAAAAGAATTTTGTCTATTTAACCATTTTTTATGGTCCCACCAATACATCTTATGTCCTGTATAAGGATTCATTAAAACATACCCATGCTCTCTTACAAATTTAGAACCCTTTTTCTTAAAATCAGCAATGCCGATGAATTTACTATAATAATTATCTACATACTTTTGAGCTTCCTCTTCCGATATTGATAGTTGTGTTGCAAGTCCTTGAGCACCACCACCGAACTGGATTAAAAATTCTGGACTCTTAGCAGCTTTTCTCAAATGTGGATACTTTTTTTTGACTTCTTTTGTGGTAATATTTTCTTCCATTTTATCGCCAAAAAATACGATTGCCATTAAACTATGTAGGTCGCCTGATCCTTCTATGTACTCTTTAATCATAGACGACTCATTGTATATATCAGCCCCCAAGCGGCTCTCGAGTGCTGACCAGTCACAGCTTACAATTAAATTACCTTCATGTGCAGTAAAACAAGATCTTGTTTTTTCATCCGCAGGTAATTGTTGCATGTTAGCATAAGTACAATCTTTAGGAGAAATTCCTTTATATTTAGCAAGAGTAATATTAGATTTACTACTTCCACAGGACATTCTGGACGATGCTGCTCCAAGTTGCCAATATTCTGTATGTATATTAGTAGTTACAGGATTAATTTGATTAATATGACCTTGTCCATAAGTAGTAGTTACTTTAGAAAATTCTTTATAATCAAAATATATTTTAAGAAATTCATCATTAATTCCTTTCTGTGCTTTTAGATGTTTTTCAAGTACAGAATGTGATTCCTTCCCAGTAGTTTTACTAATTACAGAAGTATCAAATCCCAATAAATCTGCTACTATACACACTTGCTTAGAACTATCCCAATTTATATTACATTTATAATCTAAATCAAAACCATTGAATAAATCTCCTTGAGTATCTCTAGATACCATTGGTACTGTTACAGTTTTATAATTTACAGTAGTTTTTATTTTTTCAGTTTTAGAAAAAGGCTGTTCAATTAACCAATCATCCAGAATTTTACGACATTTTTCAAGATTTTCAGAATCTGATTTCATTTTTTCTCTCCATTTATTCTCATCTAAATGGATTCCGCACCATTCTAAATATGCTATAACAGGTACAAAATCACATTCTAATTCAGCTCCCTTTAAACATTGTTTTTTCTTACATTCTGCTACTTGTTTCCACATAATATCCTCTAATAATTCAACATCATGTGCAGCATATTTAATAACCTCAAAATCTAAACCTCTCCATATGATTTGTCCTCTAACCTCTTTACTCATTTCTTGATTT
>JAFUZI010000032.1 GCA_017476705.1 Bacilli bacterium | reverse complement strand
TTCAAAATGATTTAATTTATCTTCTGCTTCTTTTATTTGTTTATGAATAGCATTTCTAGATACATCACTATTCTCAGCTATTTCTTGTAGTGTTAAATTATCAAAATAATAATCTTCAAAATAAGACTGTTGTTTATCTGTTAAAAGTTCTCCATATAAATCATATAAATCTATTAAATAAAGTCTATTATCCATTTATTAACCTCACCACTACACTTACTAATACTATTATACCAAATATTAAATAAATTGGTGTTGCATATTTTCTTTTATAGATATTATGATTATTAAAACTAAGTATAAGTAAAAGTAATCCCATAATACTAATCCATATTAAATCTAAACCTTTAACAAACAATCCAGCAATTAACACGATAAGAAGTAAAATTGATAAAATAAACTGTAAATAAATTCCTATTTTTTTCATAATTATTCACCTAATTCATTAAATAATCCATATATATATTTTTCTATATCAAAAACTTTTAAATCTTCTACACCTTCACCAAGACCTATATATTTAACAGGTATTCCAACACTTTCTTTAATAGCAAGTACAATACCACCTTTTGCAGTACCATCAAGTTTTGTTAAAATAATACCAGTAATATTAGTTATTTCTTTAAAACTTTTAGCTTGAGATATACCATTTTGACCAGTTGTTGCATCAATTACAAGTAAAGTCTCATGAGGAGCTCCATCTATAATTTTACCAATCACCTTATTCATCTTATCTAACTCGTTCATTAAATTTACTTTATTTTGAAGTCTACCTGCTGTATCAATTAGTACAACATCATATCCTTCATTCTTAGCTTTTGTTACACCATCGAATACAACACTTGATGGATCAGCTGATTCACCAGATACAACATCTACTCCAATTCTATTTCCCCACTCATGTAATTGTTCAATAGCTCCTGCTCTAAAAGTATCAGCAGCAACAAGTAAAACTTTTTTACCATCATTTTTAAGCTTACTTGCCATCTTTCCAATAGATGTAGTTTTACCAACTCCATTAACTCCTACAAACAAAATAACTGTAGGGCCTTTATCATTAAAATTTATTTTATTTACAATTATTTCATTTTGAACATAGATTATAAACATCTCATCTACTATCACTTCTTTTAAATCATTAACACTTGTAATATTTTCTTTTTTTACTCTATGTTTTAATTTATCTATAAATGATATAACTGTATTAACACCAATATCTGCACTTATTAAAATACTTTCAAGTTCTTCGTAATATTCTTCATCAATAATAGTATGTTTCATATTAAGTAAATTAAGTTTTGATGTAAACTCTCGTCTAGTTTTTTCTAAACCAACTTCATATTCTTTTGTCTCTTTAACTTCTTCTTTCTTAAAAGCATTTTTAAACTTATCAAAAAGTCCCATATTATCACCTTACCTCTTAATTTTACACTATTTTATATAAAATTACTAGATAAAAAAAGAAACTATTTTTGTTTCTTATATGTTTTATTATGGACAATAGAGTTATTATCATTTAGATAAGTTTCTCTTATTTTTTTTAATTCATCAACTTTATTTATACCATGAATTTCTACCTTAGTAACAATTTCCTTTTCTTTTAATTGTTTCATTTCTTTTTTTAGATTTGCTATTTCAAGATTATATTTAATTACCTCACTTCTCATCTTATTTACTTTTTTATTGCATTCAATTCTAGATTTTTTATTTAAATTGTCACTTATATCTAATATTTTAGCAAAAAAGCATGTATAAAGAACTGCTATAATTACTTGAAGAACTGAAATAGGAATAAATATAATACTCATTCCTAGTGCAAAATATAAAAGAATAATTTTTTTAGCTAATTTTTGTTTAGAATAACGATTTCTTGCTAAAAGGTCTTTTTCATATGAAATTCTTTTACACAAAATATATTTTTTAGTATTATATAAACTAATTTTATTTTCTAAATCAGATATATCTTTAAAACTATCATCTTTTATTAATTCACTTTCTATATAAAACGACGAATCACCATTTGTTTCACTTTCTGTATACATTTTATCACCCAAAATAATTATAATATAAATTTTAAAAAAATAAAACAATATTTTGTACTTTAAGTATGAAAACTGGACAAATAGGCAAAAAAAAGATATAATTATGTAGTTGATTATTTATTGCTTAAAAAGAAAGGAGAAATTATGAAATTTTTTGAAGACACAGATACCAAGATCTTCGCATTAGGTGGACTTGGTGAAGTCGGAAAAAATATGTATTGTATGATGCATGGTAATGAAATAATCATTACTGATGTCGGAATAACATTCCCTGGAAATGATTTAATGGGAATAGATTATGTTTTACCTGATTTTACATTTTTAAAGAAAAACGAAAGTAAAATTAAGGCAATATTTATAACACACGGACATGAAGACCATATAGGAGGTATTCCATTTATACTTCAAGCTTTAAATATACCTGCCATATATGCTCCAAATCAAGCTGTAGGATTAATTAGAAAAAAACTTGATGAGAAAAATATAAAATTTAAAAACTTAATTACTTATGATGATAAAACTAAAGTTAAAACTAAGAACTTTGAAGTATCATTTTTTAGAACAACTCACTCAATACCAGATTCACATGGTATATGTATTACTACATCAAACGGAACAATTGTTACAACAGGAGACTTTAAATTTGATTTAACTCCAATTGGTACAATGGCTGATTTACATAAAATGGCTGCTATTGGAGAAAAAGGTGCTACTCTACTTTTAAGTGATAGTACAAATGCATTATCCGAAGGATTTAGTAAAAGTGAATCTAGAGTTGACATTGCTCTATATGAAATTTTAAAAAGTACTAAAAGCCGTGTTATAATTGCGACATTCGCATCTAATATATATCGTTTAAAACATATTGTAGATAATTGTAAGAAAACAGGAAGAAAAATTGCTACATTTGGTCGTTCAATGGAGAACAATATTGAAATATCTATTCAAGGTGGATATATTAAACATAAAGATATCTTTGTAACACCAGAAGAAGCAAATCACATGCCACCAGAAAAAGTTTGCCTACTTTGTACAGGTACACAAGGTGAACCATTAGCGGCATTGTCTAGAATTGCAGATGGAACTCATAAGCAAATTAAACTTATGCCAGATGATGTTGTTGTATTCTCATCATCTGCTATTCCTGGTAATGCAATTAATATATCTAGAACGATTAATAAACTTTATATGAAAGGTGTTAAAGTATATACAAATACATCACTTAGTGATGTTCATACATCAGGACATGCTAACGAAGAAGAACTTAAACTAATGATCCGACTTATTAAACCTAAATATGTAATGCCATTCCATGGCGAATATAGAATGCTTAAAAGACATGCTGATATAGCGCAACTTTGTGGCATTCCAAAAGAAAATACCTTTATACTAAATAATGGTGATGTACTTTCTATGTATAAAGGAGAAATAAAAAGAGCTGGTAGAGTTGAAGCTGGAGATACTTATGTTGATGGTAACAGAATAGGTTCTACTGGATCAATTGTTATGAAAGATAGAAAGATAATGGCTAACGATGGAATAATCGTAGTAATCGCTAATATAAATATGAAAAATAAAGAACTTTTAGGTAAAGTAAATATTACCACTAGAGGTTTTGTTCAAGTAAATGAAAATGAAGAATTACTTCGTGAACTTGAAAATTTAAGTAAAAAAGCAATTTTAAATAAAATAAATAATCAAATCGGTTTTGGCGAAATCAAAAATGAAATCGTTTCAACATTATCAAACTATACATATGAAAAAACAGGAAGACGTCCAATTATTCTTCCTGTTATAATGGATATCAAGAAATAACTTGATATCTTTTTTTACTATATAATTAAATTATTATACATTTTAATTTTCATTTATTTTTTCAAGTACAAAATATTTACAACCATAGGCACAATTATTCTTAATATATTCATCTTTTTTTGAAAAATCATTTATTGCATTAAATAACTTGTTATCTTTTTTACAAAAACCTTTAAGTCTAAGTTTACCATAAGACCAGTCTCCAAATATATAATCAAAATCATTAAAATAATCTGTTGCTTTTGATATAACTTCATCTGTATTAAATCCATCTTTAAAATTCTCTATAAGTTCATATTTTATATTATTTAGTATTACATATTTCATAGTATCACCAAATTAATTATAACATTTATTTTTTTAATTGAAAAGAATCATTTATATAAAATGGAAGGCCACTAGAATAATACTGTGGAATATTACCTTCTATTAGTTTAATAGCAATCGGAATACTCTCTTCTACTTCAATCTTTTTAGTTGAAAATGGAAGAATCATTTGTTCACTTACATTTATTTTAATATCAATTTCAATAATAGCATTATTTATTCCATAATCTGTTATCTTCGTATCTACTTGTATAGTAGCATCACCAATCATATGAAGTTTAACTGGTATTTTAGGCCCAATATTAGATAGAATTGCATTATTAAAAATAATACCACTTGGAATTTCATATATTATTCCTTTTTTAATCTTAGCTTTATCTTTTAAAAGTTCAATCCCATCCAACTCTATTTTTCCTGTTTCTAATTTATTTAAATTTTCTTTTAAATTTTTATTAACTAAAACTATTAATCTATTTATTTTATAAGAATCAAAATCAACAGTATTATTATCTTTTATAAACAAACTATTTCTAAGATTATCTACAACATCTATTTCTACAGATTTGTTTATTAAATTTGATATTATTTTTTTAGCCTCCAACATACTATATTCTTCTACTTTATTAGATAAAGACTTACCAATATAGTTAAATACAATTATTAATGATATAGTAAAAATAAATATTAAACTTAATATAAGAGTTAGCAAACTACTCTTTTTTTTACTATGTAATCTTGCTCTTCTCATACTATAAGATATGCATAATTTCTAATGTTTATTAAGGGTTAATTTTTTTACCTTATCATGCTTCTTTTCGAAATCATTATTATAAATATTTGATAATTGTTTAGAATTAATACGTTTTTTTGTTTCAATATTTAATTTCCTAATTGTTTTTTCATATTCTTTTATCTTTAACTTATTATTTACAAGTTTTTTCTTTAAAACCTTTATTTCATTTTTCTTAAACTTAGTTGTTTTATTTAAAATATCATTAACTGATATAAATATTGGAATAATAGAGACCAAATAAACTGATATATATTGAACTTTAGATAAAGATACAAAAGTCATAGAGAGGCATTTTAAAAAAATACAATTAAGTATAATAGATACAACTACTCCAAAAAATAATAAAAATCTTTCCCCTTTTAAAAGACTTATTATTTTTTTATTTAATGCTTTACTAATCATTAGGTTTTCTAACTTCAAATATTCAATGTATTTTTCATAAGTTGATATTTTTGCTTTAATATCATCAATACTCACTTAATCACTTCCTATTAAATATTTTATTAAATTTAAAAAATAATTAATACTATTAAATACTCAATTAAAATGATATATTTCATACAATACTTTAGGAGGTAAAAATATGTCATTTTCAGATGGATTTTTTAATAGGGTTGAAGCAAAGACTAATGTTAATAAAAAAACTATTTTAAAACTTGCTGAGAAGCTTCAACAAAATGATTTAAAAAATGAAAAAACTCTTCGTGAAATTATAAATGAACTATCTACCCTAACAGGAAAGCCTGTATCTAAAGAAAAAGAAGATAAAATAATTAACGCTATTAAAGAAGATAAAATACCTAAAAACTTAGATAAAATGATTTAAAAGTAATAACCCCTACTAAACAGACATATAGTTAGTTAGAAAGTAGGGATTAAATGGATAAGATAGATATTATAAAAAGTATTAGTGAGCGAACTGGTGGAGATTTATATTTAGGAATTGTTGGAGCAGTTAGAACTGGTAAATCTACTTTTATAAAAAAAGTAATTGAAACACTTGTTGTTCCAAATATAGAAGATGAATATGAAAAGAAAAGAACACTTGATGAAATACCACAATCAGCGCAAGGAAAAACTATTATGACTACTGAGCCTAAATTTGTACCTTCTAATGCAGCAAAAATAAAAATAGATGAATTTGAGACAAACATAAGACTTGTTGACTGTGTTGGATATATCATTGAAGGAGCTAAAGGATACGAAGATGAATCAGGGCCTCGTATGGTTAAAAGTCCATGGTACAATGAAGAGATACCTTTTATAGAAGCAGCAGAAATTGGAACTGAAAAAGTAATTAAAGATCACTCCTCTATTGGAATTGTAATAACTACTGATGGATCATTTGGAGAAATTGAGAGAAATAATTATGTAGATGCCGAAGAAAGAGTTATAGATGAATTAAAAACATATGGTAAACCTTTTATAGTTGTCTTAAATTCAGCTCATCCAATGTTACCTGAAACAGAAAGATTGGCAGACTCTTTAAAAGATAAATATAATGTACCAGTTCTACCTATTAGTGTTGAAAATATGACAGAAAGAGATATTTACAACATCTTAAAAGAAGCATTATATGAATTTCCAGTACTTGAAATTAAAGTTAATATGCCAGAATGGATTACATGTCTAAACTCTGATAATTGGTTAAAGAAACATTACATAGATAAAATTAAAGAAAGTGTTTATGATGTAGATAAAATAAGAGATATAGAATCTATTACTAATCACTTTTCAGACTCAGAATATATAGATAAATCATATATTTCAAATGTTGATACAAAAACAGGTATTATAACCTTAAACTTAGACTGTAAAGAAGAACTTTATAATCAAATACTAAATGAAATAATAGATGTTGATATGAATAATAAAACAGAAGTTTTAAAAATGTTCCAAGATTTTAGAGAAGCAAAAGAAGAATACGATCAAATCAAAAGTGCTCTTAAAATGGTTAAACAAACAGGTTATGGAATAGCTTCCCCTAGCTTAAAGGATATGAAGCTGGATACACCTGAGATTATAAAACAAGGATCAAGATATGGAGTTAAATTAAAAGCAACTGCTCCATCAATACACATGATTAGAGTTGATGTAGAATCAACTTTTGAACCAATAATTGGCTCTGAAATACAAAGTAAAGAATTAATTGATTATTTAACAAAAGATTATGACACTAACCCATCTAATATTTGGAAAAGCGAAATATTTGGAAGAAGCTTAGATACAATTGTTAAAGAAGGCATTCAAGCAAAATTATCGCTAATGCCAGATAACATTAGATTAAAACTTAATAACACATTAACTAAATTAGTTAATAAAGGCTCTGGAAATTTATTCGCAATAGTAATATAAAAAAAATTCTCAAATCAAAGAGAATTTTTTTAATACCATAAACAATAACTAATAATTTTGTTAAAAAGCTAAATCTTTATGATATTATTGATATCGATTTTAAAGAAATATTGACAGTTTGATAATGCCAACCATTAAACCAAATTCTTATATATGCATCATTTTCAATATTAGGTAACTCTACTACTTCTGTAACATTTGATCTATTTATATTATCAGTACCTCTCTTACCACCAGACGTTACTAAATATGTATCAAAAATATAATCAACCATTGTCCAAGTATTTCCATCATATGAATATGACAATCTAAATGAAGTATAAGATTCCGAATTTAGAGATTTAATACTTATACTAGGAAAGAAAAATTCTAATTTATTCCCACTTAATAATTCTTTTGGTATTTTTTTAATTGTTTGATATCCACCATTTACTAGGCCATATGCATTTAAATTAGCTACATAATTTAAAGTACTATTTTTACTAAGTGTCATACTTGTAATTTCAACTGGATTAAAATTATCTATTAGATTTGAATTAACAGTTCCATTATCAAACAGCGAAATTCTATCAACTGAATATTTAGCATATAAACTATATTCATCAATACTAGCAACTATATCACTACTATTAACTAAATGTTCAAAAGTATCTTCAGTATACCATCCATCAAAATGAAAACCATCTTTAGTAGGGATTGGCAAACTATCATATGTTTCACCCTGATTATAATATAAATAATCTATATCTAATAATCCACCATTTAATTCAAATATAACCTTAGCCTTATCTGGTTGATTAGTATATTCACAATAATTAGTATTAGATATTTTAGCTTGATTATTTTTATATATTACACTGTAACCATTTATACAGAAATGTCCTTCTCTTACAGTTTTTGTTTTACTATTATAATCTATATATGAATATGTAGGAATTGTTCCTTTTGCTTTTATCTTACTAAAATCTATAGTATCCTCACCACTTGTAAATGTATGTTTATCCTCACTTACATTTATTCCTTTATTGTTATCTAAATCATATAATACTGATGCATTATTCGCAGCTTCTACATAACCTTCTACACTTCTAAGCGCTGATGACTTTTTAGATTTTTCAACAATACCAGTTATAACTGGATATGCAATTAATGCTATAACTGCAAGTATTACTATTACTGCAAGTAACTCAATTAGTGTGAATCCTCGTCTCATAAATCCTCCTATTATCATACCTAAATTATACATATCTAGTTATTTTTAGTCAACATATTATATTTATTAATTTATTAAAAAATAGCAACAAATTGGTTGCTATTTAATATTATTTATTTCTAAGTTCTGCATTATATGCATTTTCTACTTCACTAATTACATTTTCAAAAACTGTATTAACTTCACTATCTGTAAGTGTCTTAGTAGGATCATTAAATGTAAGTTTAAATGCAATTGATTTTTTATTTAATTCTACATTCTCTCCAGTATAAACATCAAATACATCAACATCAGTTAATAGTCTTCCACCTTTTTTCTTAATTAGATCCACTATTTCTTTAGAAGTTATATTTTTATCAACTGAGAAAGCCATATCTTTTTCAATTGAAGGATATTTAGGTACTTCCTTAAATTTAAGTGGTTTAATAGTTTTAGAATAAAGCTTAGATAAAGACATTTCTGCTACATATAAATCATCCTTAGATATATTTGGATGAACTCTTCCAATTATACCAACAACTTCTCTATCTAATATAATATTAGCAGATATACCTGGATGCATATCAGGATTAACACTTGCTTCAAAATAATATCTATTTTTAAATCCTAAGTAGTCAAGCAAGTTTTCAATAATCCCTTTAACTAAATAAAAATCAACTTTCATACTTCCATTCCATGAGTTAGTTATATAATTACCACTCATTAACATACAAACTTTAGTATCTTCGCTAAAATCTTTAGCATATGTTTTAGCTATCTCATAAATATTAACATCTTTAACTTTTCTTGATTTATTATATTCATAAGTATTTATTAAAGATGCAATTAGTGAGTTTCTAACAACTGATCTATCTATACTCATAGGGTTAGGAAGAACAACATTATCCTTATTCTCCCAATTAAACATTGAGGCTAAACTAGGATTTACTAAAGTATATGTTCTAACCTCATTTAAGCCAAGTGCTCTAAGTCTAAAAGATGTTTGTTTTCTAATTTTAACATCACCAATGTATTCTCCTCTTTTAGTACCAACTTTAGGTAATGTATCTTCTAGATTATTATATCCATAAAGTCTACCAATTTCCTCAGCTAAATCAGCTTTATTAGCTTCTACATCTAATCTTCTTCTTGGAATAGTTATAGTAAATACTCCATTATTTAAAGTGTATTTAAAATCTAATTTATCAAGTTGTGTCTCTACATCACTATCAGTCATAGAAAGCCCTAAAACACCATTTAAATCACTAGTTGTAACATCAATAACTTTTTCTGTTTTATCAATTACATCATGTTTAACAACACCTGATAAAACAGTCCCAGAAGCATATTTTTCGAGTAACTCACAGCATCTATTCAAAGCATCAATTGTATATTCAAAATTTAGTCCTTTGCCGTATCTTTTAGATGCTTCAGATTTTAAATTAAGGCGTGATGATGTTTTAGTTATACTAAATGCATCAAAAATTGCAGCTTCTATAAATATATTTTTAGTTGACTCATCTACTTCAGTATTAACGCCTCCCATAACACCTGCTATACAAGTAGCACGAGTTCCATCTGTAATTACTATATCGTTATGTGTTAAAGATCTAGCCACATTATCAAGTGTAGTTATCTCTTCCCCATCAAATGCATCTCTAACTTCAACTATACCACCTAATTTATCAGCATCAAAGAAGTGTGTTGGTTGTCCATATTCAAGCATTACAAAGTTTGAAATATCTACAACATTATTAATAGGTCTCATACCAGCAGCTTTAATTCTTTTCTTAATCCATTCTGGTGATTCACCTATTTTAACATCTTTTACCATCTTACCTAAATAAAATGGGCATTTATCTGTATTAATTGATAATTTAACATAATTATTAACATCATCTTCTACTTCATTATAAGAAATACTAGGATAATTAACTTTTTTACCTAAAATAGTTCCTACTTCATGAGCAAAACCAATATGATAATAACAGTCGTTATTTCTATGTTTATGAATATCTAATTCATATAAAGTATCATCTAATCCTAAATACTCAATTGGATCTTCTCCTACTGGCGCATTGCTATCTAATTCATGAATTCCTTTATTATAATTTTCTTCAGTTTTTTCTTCTAATCCAAGTTCAAATAAAGCACATATCATTCCATTTGACTCAACGCCTCTGATTTTACCTTTTTTTATTTCAAAATCACCAGGTAAAACTGCACCCGGAAGTGCAACAATTACTTTTATACCCTCTCTTACATTTGAAGCACCACAAACTATTTGTTCTATAGAATCTCCTATATTAACTTTACATACATGTAAGTGATCTGAATCTGGGTGTTCTACGCATTCAACAACTTCGCCTATTACTAAATTATCAATATGATTAGTAATCACATTTTCAATATTAATACCCGCATTTGTTACTTTAACAGCAAGTTCTTTTAAATCTTCTCCAGTTAAGTCAATATAATCTTTAACCCAATTCATTGATATCATATTAGTTTTCCTCCCTTCTATCAAAGGTTTTAGTTTCTCTTAAATCAGTATTATAGAATGTTCTAATATCATTTATACCATATTTAAGCATAGCACATCTCTCAGCACCAAATCCAAATGCGAATCCTGACCAAACATTAGGATCATACCCACATCCTTTTAAAACATCATAGTGTACTATACCAGCACCACCAATTGTAATCCATCCAGTATTCTTACAAATATTACATCCTTTGCCTTTACAGTTAAAACATGAAATATCCATCTCAACAGAAGGCTCTGTAAATTGATAATAACTTGGTCTAAAACGAGTTACAGTGTCACTTCCAAATAAGTGTTTACAAATAACTGTAACAGTTCCCTTTAAATCAGATAATTTGATATTTTTATCAACAATTAAACCTTCTACTTGTGTGAATTGATGTGAATGAGTTGCATCATCATCATCTCTTCTATATGCTTTACCAGGACAAATTACACGTACTGGTTCTTGTCCATTTTTAGATGTCATTACACGAGCTTGTACAGGAGATGTATGAGAACGCATTAATAGCTCATCACCTTTTACATAAAATGTATCTTGTGCATCTCTTGCAGGATGTCCCTTAGGTAAGCCTAAAAGTTCAAAGTTATACTTGTCCTCTTCTATTTCAGGGCCATCAACAACATCATAACCCATTGACATAAATACTTCTTCAAAATCCTCAACAACACGCTCTAAAATATTAGGTGATCCCATAGGTATCTTAGTTGATGGAAGTGTTACATCAATTTTTTCAGCTTCTATTTTTTTAGAAAGTTCAAGTGCTTCGATTTCTTCTTTTTTAGAATCAAATAGATTATTAACACTATCTTTAAATTCATTTAAAACCTTACCAAATTCTTTTTTTTCATCTACTGATAAATCCTTCATTAAAGATGATAATTCACCAATTGGTCCTTTTTTACTTAAATAAATAACTTTTAGTTCATTTAATTCTTTAGATGTAGTTACACCACTTAATTTTTCTTCTATTTCATTTTTTAAACTATTCATTTTTTCTATATTACTATTCATAAATTACCTCCTATATTGTTTTACTTTTTCCTAATTTATATAATAAATTAAATGTTATAAATTTATAAATATATTTTGTAATACGCTCTTTTTTACTGCTTTTAAACACTTGATGCCTAACTCTTTTAATAATAACTAAATCTTTCTTACAAGTTAAATTATCATATACAAAGTCAACTGATTTTTTAGATATTAAATTATCAGCATCTCCATACATAATAAGTGTTGGACAAGTAATACGTGATATATTAGACATATTAATTCTTGCCATTTTACGATACTCAAACCATACACTTTTTGGAACAGTTATAAACTTTGTTAAAAATCCTTCAAAGCCAGTACCTAACTCTTCGTCTACATTTTTAAATATTATGTTTTTAAAGTCAATTTTATTTTGTTTTATATTACCAGCGATGAATGCAGGAGAGATTAAAACCAATTTGTTTACTTGTTTATAACGCGCAGCTAAATTAGTAGCAATAATACACCCCATACTATGAGCAACAATTGTAACGCTTTTATATTTTTTTAATATATTATTTAACTCCTCTTCAGACTTTTCTATCCAACTTGAGTATTTTACACGACTAACTTTATCATTACTATGACCTGGCAAAGTAAATGAATAAATATCTATATTTCTAAATTGCCTCATCCTATCAATAAAATACTTATTGTCTTCCTCTTTAGCAGAAAGGCCATGAATAAATAATACTGCTCTCATAATTCCTCCATAAAAAAAATCACAATCCATATAAGGACGTGATTTTACGTGGTACCACCTTAATTCGTAATAAATATTACCTCAAAAACTATAACGCGTTACCGTATATGATTAGTATAACTCGGAAAGTGAATTCATAAAATATTATTACTAGTTCACACCAGCCACTAGCTCTCTTTTAATAATTAATTTTATTACTACTCTTTCGTCATCGCTTTTAAAAACATCATTAGTATAACACATAATAAACTCTAAAACAAGCTAAAAACGTCTTCTTCTATCTTTATAACTACCACTTATTAAACTTTCCAAGCTTATTTTTACTTGTTTATCTGTAAAACTTCTTAAATAATCTTGTATTGAATTATCATCAACATAACTATATTTATCATTTTCTAAATTTTTTAAAAGAAATGGATTAGTGTTTTGAAGCATTTCAGATGGCCAACCTTGAAAGTAAAGTGGTGACTCGCCATCTTTTTTTACAAATTTATTAAATAATGAATCTATTAAAATATAATTAAATTTACCATCCATATCCTGATAACTTAAAAGTAAAAATGAATAATCTCTCATCTCTTTATATAACTCATTCATATTTATTTTTATTACATTAAATCCTAAATCAATTAATTTATTATAAATATCATCTACATACTTATCCTCAGACTCTTCCAAAATCTCTAATTTAATAATTCTGTCCAATATAGAGATGACTTTCTTAGGATCCCATTTTTCTGTGTTTAAAATTGTCTCATAGAAATCTAACATAGCCGCCTCCTTATTCTTTATTTATTATACATCTTTTACATTTAATTTACAATTACTTTTCAAAAAAAAGACTATACAGTCTTTTTTATTAATGAACAAATATTTATATTTTTTTCTCCCTCAATAATATTATCTATAATTCTATTAACCAATTTATCTTTAATAATTTTATCTATCCTTCTAGCTCCAAATTCTTTATAATTTGACAATTCTTTAATTTCTTCAACAACTTCATCACTTATAGATATATTGTAATTATGATATTTACTAATTAATTCATTAATTTTAAGCTTTATTATTTTTTTAATATATGAATCATCTATATAATTAAAAACTAAAACATTATCTATTCTATTTAAAAACGGAATACTAAAGCTTTCTTTTAAATTACTATCTCTTTTTTTATCATTTTTAAATCCAACTTGTATATTATTAAATCCAACATTAGAAGTCATTATAATTGTAACATTATCAAATCTAACTATTCTTCCTTTTGAATCCTTTATCTTTCCTTCATCCAAAATATTAAAAAACAAATTTATTATATCGGGATGAGCTTTATCTATTTCATCTAATATTAAAACTGAATATGGATTTGTTCTAATAGATTCTAAAATATTCGTATAGCTATCATATCCTATATATCCTGGTGGAGCACCTATTATTTTACTAATAGAGTGTGCTTCGCTATATTCAGTCATGTCAAGTTTGATTATATTCTTAGTTAAAATACTTGCAAGCTTTTTAGCAAGCATAGTCTTACCAACCCCACTTGGTCCAACAAAAAGATAAGAACTAACTTTTGTATCATTAAATCCGAGTTTTTGTTTCTTTATTTGCTTTATAACTTGTTCTACTACATCATCTTGACCAATTATATATTCTTTTAAATTATCAAATCTATCAAGCATTTTTTTATTGCCAATTGAAATTTCATCTATAGGTATTCCTGCTTTATCTGAAATAACCTTATAAACATCAACATTTTTAACTTTCCTATATTCAGTTTTATACAAACTAAGCTCTAAATTATTTATTTTATCAGTAATTATATTTTCTTTTTCTTTATAAAGAGTAGCACACTCAAAATCATTATTATTAATTGACTCTTCTTTTTTTAATAAAATATCTTTATATTGAGCTTTAAGATTTTTATATTTTTTTGCAATCTTATTATCAGTTATACTAACTCTAGCACATACTTCATCAAGTATATCAAGTGACTTATCAGGATTACATCTATCATATATATATTTATTTGATAAATCAACAATTAAATCAATTACTTCATTACTAATTCTAACAGAATGAAAATCTTCATATATTTTTTTTATATTAATTAAAATATTTTTTGTTTTTTCTAAATCAGGCTCATCAATTAACACCTTTTGAAATCTTCTATCTAAAGCTCTATCACGTTCTATAAATTCCTTATATTCTTGTGTAGTAGTTGCTCCAATGCACCTTAAAGAGCCTCTTGCAAGCGCTGGCTTAATTATATTTGATGCATCAATTGCGCCCTCAGCTCCACCTGCTCCAACTAGTGTATGTATCTCATCTATAAAAAGAATAATATCTTTATTATCTTCAACTTCTTTTAATACTTTTTTTATTTTATCCTCAAATTCTCCTCTATATTTTGTGCCAGCTACCAAGCTTGCCATATCAAGACTTATAATCCTTTTATTTCTTAAATTAAATGGGACTCTATCACTTGATATCATTCTACTTAACTCTTCAACTATAGCAGTTTTACCAACACCAGCCTCACCAATTAATATAGGATTATTCTTACATCTTCTTGATAATATTTCAAGAATTCTATTTATCTCTATATCTCTTCCAACAACAGGATCTAGTTCATTTCTTATAGCTTTTTCAGTTATATCAACACCAAGTTCATCTAAAAGAAGATGATTATCACCCTTTTTCTTATCAATAAATGTAAATAATGACTCAAGATCATCTAGTTCAATATCCATAGAAAGAATAATACGTATACCAATTCCTTCGCCTTCTTCTAATAAAGCCTTAAATAAATATTCAACACTAACAGAAACACCATCTTCTCTACTATTTAAAGTAGCTTCTTCTATAACTCTTTTTAAAAGTGGCGTAAATAAAAACAAATTATTATCTATTGTACCAACACCAACTATTTTAATGAGTTCACTTTTAAATCTATCATAAGTTAAATTAAACTCTTTTAGTTTTTTTGCAACACTATTATTTCCTTTTAATATAGCAAGCAATAAATGTTCACTACCAACATATGGATGCTTTAAACTCTTCATTTCTGCTTTTGCAGTAACTATAATTTTTCTTGCCTCTTCATCAAAATTACTAAACATATTATCACCACTATTATTATATGATATATTTAATCATTAATAATAAAATAAACATCAAAAAAATTTGACAAAATATATAGAATTAAATTATAATTGTCTTACAGGTGAAAAAATGAGCATAAAAATTATTTCAATTAATCCAGACGCTATTTATAGTGCGGAAAAAAATATTTTAAAATTAGAAGAAAAAACAAATAATAATATTAAAAAAATTCATGATGCTGTAGTTGATTGTTATGATGAAATTGATATTGCATCAGCATTTTTAGATAATATTGATAAAGACATAAATAATTATATTGATAAACTTAAAGCACAAGCAAAAGAATATGAAAAGAAAGAAAAAACTGCTATTAAGGAACTTAAAAAAATTAAAAAAAAGAAAAAGTATATTTATTTTATAAAAAAATTTAATTATTAAAAGATGACTTAATTGTCATCTTTTTTCATATAAATAATCATGGCTGAAAATGAATAGATTTGTTCATCAGAAAAAATAGATAATGCAACATTATATTTTATATCAATAATTTCTTTATCTATTATAAACTTATTTATATCTTCTTCTAAATCTAATTCACTTTCCTCATCAAATAATTTAACTTTCATATAATAATTGTACAATTACTATTTTAAATAATTTGTCAAAAAAACATAAAAGATTAATCTTTTATGTTTAATATGCAGATAAACGATCATTCCATGCTCTACTTCCTGATGGAAAGTTAATTAAGCTTCTTGGATCTCTCGCATACACTTTATTTAATTGATATGACCAGTTAGTATAATCAATACCATATTGTCCTTCAGCGACAGTTAAATGAAGGTGTTCAGCGCAAGAACATGTATCCCATCCTGGTCCATATTGCTTAGTACATGGATTATATGCTTGTGTACTTGCTCCTCCACCAGAATATCCTACCACTGAATTTTTTGTAACCATTTCTCCTTTTTGTACGTTTATTGAAGATAAATGGGCATAAACTGATGTATATGTTTTATTATTAATTTTATGATGTATTACAACCATATTACCACCACAGCTTTTTTTATAATAAACATCAGCTACAAGTCCAATTCCAACTGAATATACTTTTGTACCAGTTGATACACCTACGTCAAGTCCTTCATGCCATCCATTTAATAAAGCTCTATAACCAAATTCACTTGTAACTCTACCATAATCTGTTGGACGATAAAAAGCTGTACCAGCAGGAAGTAAGCTTCTTCCACATGATTTAATATCTTCATTATCTTTACATCCTCTGCTTTGATACATCTCAATTATTTCTTTTTGTGATTTTATTTCTTCAGCAATACTTAATCCAGTAGATTTTTCTTCTTCTAATTCTTGACCTAATGATTTAACTTTATCTTCTAAT
>JAFUZI010000031.1 GCA_017476705.1 Bacilli bacterium | reverse complement strand
TGAGATTATAAATTATATGGGTACAATAGTTCCTGATCATTATTTAGAATGTGATGGTAAAGCTTATAAAATAAGTGATTATCCAATACTTGCTGAACATATTAAAACAAATTTTGGCTCTTATAATTATTTTGGTGGTGACGGTACAACTACATTTGCAGTACCTGATTTAAGAGGTGAGTTCTTAAGAGGAAGCGGAACTAATAGTCACTCTGATCAAGGTAATGGGGCTAATGTTGGAACGCATCAAGATGCAACAGGAGTAAACCATATTTTTACTGGCTCAGATGCTCAAACATATATGAGAATGACAAATTATTCTTCTGGAATTAATTTTGATTCACATCTTTCCGCAAATGAAAATGGAAAATATGTAAATATGCAATCATCAAATTTTGGGACATACCCTAATGGTGACACTACACTTTATACCTCACGCCCAACCAACACATCTGTTATGTATGCAATTAGATATGAATAAAATTAGTATTAATTTACTAATTTTTTTATTTTTCTTGACATACGTACAAGTGTTCGTTATAATTAAAGCGTAGTATGTTGTAAATAGTTTTTAAATATATTTGAAGATAATGAAACCGTTTCAAATTGTGACCAATTGAAACTAAAGTCAAAAGATAGAAAATAAATAATTATCCTTTGTGTTATTTTAAAAAGATGCTATAATTTAAGAGGTGGTAATATGAATATTAAAGATAGAATGCTAAAATATGAAAGCACTTATTCTGAATATGCATGTAAAGAAACTGATGCTATTCATTTAAAAAATTTTGAAGAGGATATAAGACCAAGTTATTTTAGAGATATAGATAGAATTATTTATTCACTATCTTATACAAGATATATTGATAAAACACAGGTATTTAGTGGTGAGAGTAATGATAATATATCTAAGCGTATGGTACATGTACAGTTTGTTAGTAAAATTGCTAGAACTATTGGTAGAGCTTTAAACTTAAATGAAGACTTAATTGAAGCAATTGCGCTAGGTCATGATTTAGGTCATGTTCCATTTGGCCATACAGGAGAGGCTATCTTAAATGAACTATCTTTAAAATATGATAATACATATTTCAATCATAATGTTCAAAGTGCTAGACTATTGATGGATGTTGAAAATAATGGCTTAGGAAGTAATTTAACATTACAAACACTTGATGGAATACTTTGCCATAATGGAGAGTTTGTAATGGGAGAATATAGACCACGCATTAAAACTAAAGAAGAATTTTTAAAAGAATATAATGATTGTTATATTGATAAAGATGCAATTAAAAGATTAGTTCCAATGACACTAGAAGGCTGTGTTGTTAGAATTTCTGATGTAATTGCATATGTTGGAAGAGATATAGAAGATGCAATTAGACTAGGTAGATTTAATAGAAATAGTATTCCTGAAAATATTAGAGAAGTTTTAGGAGACAATAATAGAGTAATAATTAATAATATTATTTTAGATATTATTGAAAATAGTATTAATAAGCCATACATTAAAATGTCTGATAAAGTATATAATGCTCTTCGTGATTTAAAACAATTTAACTATGATAATATTTATAGTAAGGCTAATACTAAAGCAATGATAGATGAATATAAGCTAATGTTTAATACTTTATTTGAAATATATATGGAAGAGTTGAATGATGAAGATTATGAATCTGATATATATAAGGTATTTTTAAATAAAATGAGTAATGAATATAAAACAAGCACTAATAATGCAAGAAAAGTAATTGATTATATTGCTGGAATGACAGATAATTATTTTATTAATCAATTTAATGAAAATAAAAAAAGAATTAAAGTTAGATAAGCATATTAATATGCTTTTTTTCTTGAATATTTTTATTTATTAAGATATACTATATTTAGAACAAGATAGGTGATAATATGAAAAAAGGATTTACTTTGATTGAACTTATGGCGGCTGTTGTAATATTTGTTGGTATTATATCAATTGCTATTCCAACAATTATGAATCAAATTAATGCTAAAAAAGAAGAAATAAGTTCTACCACATTGAATACTATATATGAGGCTGCTAGATTATATATGGCTGATTATAATATAAGTGATGAGATAAATATCGGAAATAATTATTGTGTATCTCTTGATGAACTTACTCAAGAAGAATATTTAAGTAGCCCAATAATAGATCCAACAACAAGAAAAGAAATATCTTTAACAAAATATGTTAAAGCAAAACTTAATCCAAATAGAGAATTCATTGATTTTGAATTGGTAGATGTTAATTGTAATAATGAATAATTGTTGACTTTTGAATATATAAGTGGTATTATCTAATTGAACACGAAATGGTGTTTTTTTAGTGGAAAAAAATATGAAAGGTGATTTAATGAAAAAAATAGCTAGATTTTTAGTTGGCGTTAAATCTGAAATGAAAAAAGTAAGATGGCCTGACAAAAAACAAATGGTAAAAAATTCTGCAGCAACTTTATCATTTGTAATAATATTTGCTGTATTCTTTGCAGTTCTTGATTTAGTTCTTTCATTAATTAAAACGGTGATTTAATGGAAAAAGAATGGTATGTAGTTAATACTTATTCAGGACATGAGAATAAGGTAAAAGAAAAATTAGAAATGCGTGCATCTACTATGGGTATGGAAGATTATATTTTAAGAGTAGTTGTACCTGAACAAACTGAAGTAGAAGTAAAAGATGGAAAAGAAAAAACTAAAGTCAAAAAAATGTTTCCAGGTTATATTTTAGTTGAAATGGTTATGACTGATGAAGCATGGTTTATAGTTCGTAATACTCCAGGTGTTACAGGATTTATTGGTTCTTCCGGTAAGGGAGCAAAACCTTTTCCTTTAACTCCAATGGAAGTTGATAAAATATTAGGATCAATGGGTATGAGTAGACTTGAAATTGGAAATGATTTAAATGTTAATGATACAGTTAAAGTAATTTCAGGACCATTTGCTAATATGTTAGGAAAAATTAGATCTATTAATATGGAAGCTCAATCTGTTGAAGTCGCACTTGATTTATTTGGACAAGAAACAATTGTTGAATTACAACTTAGTGAAATCGCAAAGGATTAATATTTGGAAAATATAAATAAAATGGTTGATGAGATTACTAAGCAACAACTTCATCAATCTGATACTGATAAATTTGTCCAAGAGCAAAAGAAAATAGATGAGAAAATTAAATCATTAGTAGATTATAAAGATAATGAGACTAGAAAAATAGTTGAAAATTTGCTTGAACAAAATACAACCGATGATATTGCTGATTATCAAAATAGTCCATATTATAAGACTTATCTATATTTATATGACAACATGGAAAATATTATCGTACCAGCAATAAAACAAATTGAAGACGAATATAGATATATGGAAAGTGTAAATTATATAAATGACGATACACTTAAGAGAATGAATAAGGAATTTGTTATTCCTAAATTTGCACTTTCAAAAGAAGCTTTTAATGAATTATTAAATAAAATAAATGAAATATGTGATAGTTATAAAACAATATCAGATATTAAACTTGATACTGATATAGAAAAAATAGATTATACAACAAGTAATAATACTAATATTGTTAAGCATATAGATGGTTATAAAATAATAATTAATGTTAAAAGGCAAGAAAAAATAAAGTAAAAAAATATTTACAAACAGAAAAAAATATGATATATTAAACTAGCTATATATGAATTTATATAGATTGAACAAGTGGGAGATAACAAGCGGAATCATTTGAACCACTCGCGAAAAAAATTATAGGAGGTGTTTTTCGTGGCAAAGAACGTAACAAAAATAATCAAAATTCAAATCGAAGCTGGAAAAGCTACACCAGCTCCACCAGTTGGTACAGCACTTGGACCTGCTGGAATTAACATTCAAGAATTTTGTACAAAATATAATGATATGACTAGAGATAAAATGGGAGATATTCTTCCAGTTGAAATCTCAGTATATGAAGATAGAACTTTTGATTTTGTAATCAAAACTCCACCAGCAGCTTCATTAATTAAAAAGCTTACTGGTATTAAAAAAGGAGCTAGTAAAGGTGCAAATGAAAATGTTGCAACTTTAACTAAAGATCAATTAAGACAAATCGCTGAAATTAAATTGCCAGACTTAAACGCTTATACAGTTGAAGAAGCAATGAAAATCGTTGCTGGAACTGCTAAAAATATGGGCGTTAAAGTTGAAGACTAATTAAACGCAAAAAAAGTATTCCCTGTGGGAGGAATAAAGTCCGCTTAAAACCACATAAGGAGGTTAAAAAATGAAAAGAAGTAAAAAATATGTAGAAGCTTTAAATAAAATTGATAAAACTAAAGCATATACTTTAGAAGAAGCAATTAAATTAGTTAAAGAAACTTCTATAGCTAAATTTGATTCTTCAGTTGAACTTGCATTAAGATTAAATCTTGATACAAAAAAAGCTGATCAACAATTAAGAGGAGCTGTAGTTTTACCTAATGGAACTGGTAAAACTAAAAGAGTTTTAGTTTTAGCTAAAGGTGCTCAAGCTGAAGCAGCAAAAGCAGCAGGAGCTGACTATGTTGGAGATATGGATTATATCGAAAAAATCGAAAAAGAAAATTGGTTTGAATTCGATACTATGATCGCAACACCTGACATGATGCCTGCTTTAGGTAAAATTGGACGTGTTTTAGGACCTAAAGGATTAATGCCAAACCCTAAAACAGGAACAGTTACTATGGATACTAAAACAGCTGTTGAAGATGTTAAAAAAGGACGTGTTGAATATAGAACTGATTCATATGGTAACGTACACGTTTTAGTTGGTAAATCTTCATTTGATGCTGATAAATTAGTTGAAAATGTTAAAGCTTTCGTTTCATTAATTCAAAAATCAAAACCAGCAACTGTTAAAGGAAAATACTTACTAAATGTAGCAGTATCTTCTACAATGGGACCTGGTGTAAAAATTGATGTTACAGACTTTGACATCTAATAAATAGTATGATATAATTAATATGTTTTTGAGAAATATTGTACCGTAGACAGTAGGGGCGTATGCTTAATATCCTACCGAGGAACTTATATATTTAAGTCTTTTCGGCCCTTACCTGTATTAAATTGGTAAGGGCTTTTTACGGAATTCATAAGGAGGTGTAATAGTGGCTAATCAAAAAATCATTGAACAAAAACAAGCCGTTGTTAATGAGATTACTGATAAACTAAAAGATTCAGCAAGTTACGTATTATTTGAATATCGTGGACTTACTGTTGGTGAGACTAATGAGCTTAGAAGAGCTTTAAGAGAATCTAACTCTGAATTCAAAGTATATAAAAATACATTAACAAAAAGAGCACTTGAATCAATTAATATTGATTTAAATGAACATTTAAATGGACCTAAGGCTATTGCTTTTGGTAAAGATGAAATCTCTGCTGTTAAAACTTTAAGTGATTTCGCTAAAAAGCATAAAGCATTAGAAATAAAAGCTGGTGTTGTTAACGGTGACGTTGTTGACTCAGCAAAACTTGCAGAACTTGCTTCAATTCCATCAAGAGAAGGATTACTTACAATGCTTGCAAGTGGTCTTATGGGAACAGTTCGCGACTTATCAATTTGTTTAGACTTATATGGTGAACAATTAGAAAAATAATTAAGTTAAATTTTATAAATTAAGAAGGAGGAATATAAAATGGCAAAATTTACAAAAGATGAATTTATTAGTGGATTAAAAGAAATGACAATATTAGAAATTAAAGAATTAGTAGATGCAATGAAAGAAGAATTTGGTGTAGATCCAAGTGCTGTAGCTGTTGCTGCTGCTCCTGCTGCTGCTCAAGCAGAAGAAGGACCTTCTACAGTTACTGTAACTTTAGTTAATGCTGGTGCAAACAAACTTCCAGTTATTAAATTAGTTAGAGAAGCTACTGGATTAGGATTAAAAGAAGCTAAAGACATCGCTGATAACGGTGGAGTTATCAAAGAAAACATTTCTACTGATGAAGCTAATGAATTAAAAGCTAAATTCGAAGAAGCTGGCGCTACTATCGAAGTTAAATAATTTATGACGCTTTAGCCTATACATGAACTGTATGGGCTTTCGTCGTATTTAGAAAAGGACTATTATGGCACATTATTTTGAATATGATAAAGATTTAAAAAGTAGGGAAATAGAGAAAAAAGTAGATATAAATGGGACCAAACTTAAATTTATTACTGATTATGGTGTATTTTCTAAAAAGGGTTTAGATTTCGGAACAAGGACACTCTTAGATAGTTTAAATTTAGAAAATATAAAAGGTAGTATATTAGATTTTGGATGCGGATATGGTCCAATCGGAATATATATAAAAAAAACAACAAATGCTTCTGTTACTATGTTAGATATCAATAAAAGAAGTGTTGATTTAGCTCGAAAAAATGCCGAGTTAAATAATGTTGATGTTAATGTAATAGAAAGCAATATGTATGAAAATATAGATGATAAATTTGACTTTATAATATCTAATCCGCCTATTAGAGTAGGCAAAAAAATATTATATGAAATATTATTTGGCGCTAAGGATTATTTAAAAGAAAATGGTCAACTTTGGATTGTTATTAATAAAGATCAAGGAGCTAAAAGTGTTGCTAAAGATCTAGAGACAGAATATAAAGTTGAGATAGTAAATAAAAATAAAGGTTTTTACATTATTTGCGCTTCGATGCATTGACTTATTGCTTAGTATTTGATAAAATTATACATTGACGCATATACTTTGCATTTGAGTTATGTTCCGATTAAAAAATTAGTACATAGGGGTGAAAGAGTGGCTTATACAGTTAAAAAATTTGGCGATTATCGTGAAAGAAGAAATTATGCAAAAACAAAAAATGCTATTGAATTAGGAAACTTACTTGAGATTCAAAAAAAATCATATGATTTATTCTTAACAGAAGGAATTGAAGAAGTTTTCAAAGATATTTTCCCAGTTGAAAGCTTTACTGGAAATTTATCACTAGATTTTGGTGAATATCATTTTGAACAACCAAGATATTCTATCAAAGACTGTAAAGACAGATATGCAACTTATGCTGCACCTTTAAAGGTTGAGGCAAGACTATTTAATCATGAGACAGGTGAAGTTAAAGAACAAGAAATTTATCTTGGAGATATGCCTGTTATGACTGAATCAGGTACATTTGTTATCAATGGTGCTGAGAGAGTTATCGTATCTCAATTAGTTAGATCACCATCTGTTTATTTTGGTAGCGAAATAGACAAAAATGGTCGTAAAGTTATTACAAGTCAAATTATACCAACACGTGGTACTTGGCTTGAATATGAATTAGATGCTAGAAATGTAATTCATGTTAGAATTGACCGTACTAGAAAAGTACCTATTACAACATTACTTAGAGCACTAGGATTATCTAGTGATGAAGATATTTTAGATTTATTTGGTGATAATGAATATATAAAAAACACTATTGCTAAAGATGCTAATAAAAATACAGACGAGGCTTTAATTGAGATTCATTCAAAATTAAGACCTGGTGAACCATCTACATTAGATTCAGCTAAAAACCAATTAATTTCAAGATTTTTTGATGCATTCAGATATGATTTAGCAAAAGTAGGTCGTTATAAATTTAACCGTAAGTTAAATGTATGCGATAGACTTTTAGGTTGTACATTAGCTGAGGATATTAAAGTAAATGATAAAGTTATAGCATCTAAAGGTGATGTTGTAACTAAAGAATTACTTGAAAAACTAAAACCAGTATTCAATGATGGATATGGTGTAAAAGAAGTATTAATCAATAATGAACTTGATACTTATAATAAAGTTCAAATGGTTAAAGTTTATTCTAAGTTAGATCCAACAAAAGAAGTTAGAGTTATAGGTAATGATTATACAACTGATATTAAAAGACTTACTATATCAGACGTGTATGCATCAGTATCTTATTACTTAAACTTACTTGAAGGAATTGGTTCTTTTGATGAAATTGACCACTTATCTAATAGACGTGTACGTCAAGTTGGTGAATTATTACAAAACCAATTTAGAATAGGTATTTCAAGAATTGAAAGAGTTATTCGTGATCGTATGAGTACTCAAGAAATAACTGAAGTAACACCTAAGACATTAATCAACATTAGACCACTTACTGCTTCAATTAAAGAGTTCTTTGGTTCATCACAACTTTCACAATTCATGGATCAAATTAACCCAGTTGCAGAACTTTCAAATAAAAGAAGACTTTCTTCTTTAGGACCTGGTGGATTATCAAGAGATAGAGCTGGAATTGACGTACGTGACGTTAACGTTTCACACTACGGAAGACTTTGCCCAGTAGAATCTCCAGAAGGACCAAATATCGGTCTTATTACACAATTATCAAGTTACGCTAAAATAGATGAATATGGATTTATTATGACTCCATATAGAAAAATTGATAATAAAAAATTAACAGATGAAGTTGTTTATATGACAGCTGATGAAGAAGCAGATTATTATATTTCACAAGCTGCTGTAAACATTAAAGATGATGTTATAGTAGATAGTGAAGTTCCAGTTAGATATCGTGGAGAAAATATCATGATTGAATCAGAAAAAGTTGATTACATGGATGTTTCACCACAACAAGTTGTATCAATCGCAACTCAAGGTATTCCATTCCTTGAACACGATGATGGTAAACGTGCACTAATGGGTGCTAACATGCAACGTCAAGCAATCCCACTTTTAAAAGCAGAAGCACCTCTTGTTGGTACAGGAGTTGAGGCTATTGCAGCACGTGACTCAGGAGCTGTAGTTATATCTAATGCTGATGGTATAGTTGATTATGTAGATGCTAGAAAAATCGTTGTTAAAACTAAAGGTGGTATGGATACATATTACTTAAATGGTTTTGAACGTTCAAACGCAGGTACATGTTATCATCAAGTACCAATCGTTAGAAAAAATGATTCTGTTAAAGCTGGACAAGTTATTGCTGATGGTCCATCAACTGATAAAGGTGAAATGGCTTTAGGTAAAAACGTAACAGTTGCTTTCATGAACTTTAACGGTTATAACTACGAGGATGCCGTAATCCTTAATGAAAGATTAGTTAAAGATGATGTTTATACATCAATTCATATAGAAGATTATCAAATCGAATGCCGTGATACTAAACTTGGTACAGAAGAGTTTACTCGTGATATTCCAAACGTTGGTGAAGAAGCACGTAAAAACTTAGATGAAAACGGTATTGTTAGAATTGGTACAGAAGTTAAACCAGATGATATCTTAGTTGGTAAAGTTACTCCAAAAGGAATGGCTGAACTTACTTCAGAAGAAAAATTATTACATGCAATCTTCGGTGAAAAAACTCGTGAAGTAAGAGATACATCTTTGCGTGTTCCAAATGGTGGAGCAGGTATTGTTCACGATGTTAAAATATTTACTAAAGAAGATTCTGATGAACTTCCAGCTGGTGTATCTAAAATAGTTCGTGTTTATATCGCACAAAAACGTAAGATTACAGTTGGAGATAAGATGGCTGGACGTCATGGTAACAAAGGTGTTGTATCTTTAGTACTTCCTGAAGAAGATATGCCATACTTACCAAATGGTAAACCAGTTGATATCTTACTTAACCCACTTGGAGTTCCATCTCGTATGAACCTAGGACAAATCTTAGAAATGCACTTAGGTATGGCTGCTAAAGAGTTAAATGTTTATATGGCAACACCAGTATTCGATGGTGCTACCGTAGATGAAATAGTAGATGCCTTAAAAGAAGCAGGTGTATCTGAAGATGGTAAATCTGTTTTATATGATGGTAGAACAGGACTTCCATTTGATAATAGAATAAGTGTTGGTGTTATGTACTTTATCAAACTTAACCACATGGTTGATGATAAATTACATGCAAGATCAACAGGACCTTATTCATTAGTTACACAACAACCTCTTGGTGGTAAAGCACAATTTGGTGGTCAAAGATTCGGTGAAATGGAAGTTTGGGCACTTTATGCATATGGTGCTGCTCATATTCTACAAGAGATGATGACTATTAAATCAGATGACGTTGTTGGTCGTGTACGTGCTTATGAAGCTTTAGTTAAAGGTGTACCACTTCCAAAATCTGGTGTACCTGAAAGTTTCAGAGTATTAATTAAAGAATTCCAAGCACTAGGACTTGATATAACAGTACTTAATAGCGATGGTGAATTCGTTGATTTCAAAGAAGTAGAAGAAGATGAAGATGATACTGTAGTTGCTCCTGCTGATTTGGAAATTGGTGAATTAGAAGAACCTGTTATAGAAGATAATGATGAAGAAAGTGATGAATTTGACAATGATTTAGATAGCATTGAAGATGCACCACTTGATGAATTAGAAGCAATGGAAGGGGAGGAATAATATGGACGTAAATAATATTGAAGGCTTAAAAATATCAATAGCCTCTCCTGAAAAAATTCGTGAATGGTCACATGGAGAAGTTAAAAAAGCAGAAACAATAAACTATCGTACTTTAAAACCTGAAAGAGATGGATTGTTCTGTGAAAAAATCTTTGGACCTACTAAAGACTATGAATGTAGCTGTGGTAAGTACAAAAGATTAAGATATAAAAATATCGTATGTGATAGATGTGGAGTAGAAGTAACACGTGCTAAAGTTCGTCGTGAACGTATGGGTCACATCGAACTTGCTACTCCAGTATCACACATTTGGTTCTTTAAAGGAATTCCTTCACGTATGGGATTTGTACTAGATATGTCTCCAAGAGACTTAGAGGAAGTATTATACTTCGTATCTTATGTAGTACTAGATCCAGGAAGTGCTCCTTTAGAGAAAAAACAAACTATTTCTGATAAAGAATACCGTGCTTATTATGAAAAATATGGAAACACATTTAGAGTAGGTATGGGAGCTGAAGCTATTAAAGAGTTATTACAACAAGTAGACCTAGAAAAAGAAGTAGCTCTTATTAAAAAAGAAATAGATGAAATTAAAGACTCATCAAGTCAAAAAAGAATTCGTTTAATTAAAAGACTTGATGTACTTGATGCATTCTTAGAATCTGGTAATAAGCCTGAATGGATGATTATGGATGTACTTCCAGTTATTCCACCTGAACTTAGACCAATGATTCAACTTGATGGTGGTAGATTCGCATCATCTGATTTAAATGACTTATATAGAAGAGTTATTAACCGTAATAACCGTCTTAAAAAGTTAATGGAATTAGGTGCTCCATCTATTATCATTCAAAATGAAAAACGTATGCTTCAAGAAGCAGTAGATGCTCTATTTGATAATGGTAGACGTGGTAGAAACGTTACAGGTGCAGGAAATAGACCTTTAAAATCTTTATCTAGTATGTTAAAAGGTAAACAAGGACGTTTCCGTCAAAACTTACTTGGTAAACGTGTTGACTACTCTGGTCGTTCAGTTATCGTTGTTGGACCAAGCTTAAAAATGTATGAGTGTGGTATTCCAAGAGAGATGGCAATAGAGTTATTCAAACCATATATTATTAATGGTTTAGTATCAAAAGAAATCGCATCTAATATTAAAGCTGCAAAACGTATGATTGAAAATCAAGATCCAAGAGTTTGGGATATTGTTGAAGAAAAAGTTAAAGAGCATCCAGTTATGTTAAACCGTGCTCCAACACTTCATAGACTTGGTATTCAAGCATTTGAACCAAAATTAGTTAATGGACGTGCAATTAGACTTCATCCACTTGTATGTACAGCATTCAATGCTGACTTCGATGGAGACCAAATGGCAGTACACGTTCCAATTAGTGAAGAAGCTCTAGCTGAAGCTAGAATCCTTATGTTAGGTGCTAACAACATCCTAAAACCATCTGATGGTAATCCAATCGTTACTCCAGGACAAGATATGATCTTAGGTAACTATTATATTACTATTGAAAAAGCTGGAGATAAAGGTGAAGGTAGAGTATTTAAAGATCCTAATGAAGCTTTAATGGCTTTAGAGAGACGTGAAATTACTCAACATGCAAGAATTGCTATTCCAGTTAGAGGATTTAAACATAAATTATTTACAGAAGAACAACAAGATAAATATTTAGTAACTACAGTTGGTAAGTTAAAATTCAATGAAATTTTCCCTGATACATTCCAATATATCAATGAAGGTGAAAAAGAAAACATTGAAGGAGTAACACCAAGTAAATATTTCTTGCCTATGGGAACTGATATTAAATCTGCAATAGCTGAAATGCCAATTGTTAAACCATTCGGTAAGAAAGTATTAACTAAATTAATTGCTCAAATCTATAAACGTTATCAAACAACTGAAACATCAATTATGCTTGATAAAATGAAAGATTTAGGATTTAATGAATCTACATTATCTGGTATTTCAATCGGTATTGGAGACATTATTGTGTCTAAGGATAAACCTGAAATACTAGCTGCTGCTAGAGAAAAAGTTGCTAAAATTAATAAACAATATAAACGTGGTATTATCACTGAAGATGAAAGATACGAAAATGTTATTGCATCATGGAATGAGGCAAGAACTAAAATCGCAGATGAACTTTCAGATATTATTAAGAATAATAAAGATAATCCAATTTCAATGATGATAGATTCTGGTGCCCGTGGTAACATGTCAAACTACAACCAAATGGCTGGTATGCGTGGGTTGATGAATAAACCAAATGGTAAACCAGATGAAGTTCCAATTACATCTTCATTTACTGAAGGTGCAAGAGTATCAGAATTCTTCTTAGGTACTCACTCAATCAGAAAAGGTTTCGTTGATACAGCCCTTAAAACAGCAGATGCTGGTTACTTAACTCGTAGACTTGTTGATGTAGCGCAAGAAATCATCGTTAAAGAAGAAGATTGTGGTACAGATGAAGGTGTTGTTGTATCAGCATTCTTAAATACTGATGGTACAGTTATTGAGTCTTTAAGAGACCGTATCGTTGGTAGATATACAAATAAGAAAGTTATTAACCCTGAAACTAAAGAAGTTATTGCTGATAGAAATGTATACATTACTGAGGTATTAGCTGATAAGATAATTGCTGCAGGAATTGAAAAAGTTTCTATTAGAACTGCTTTAACTTGTAAATCTAAAGATGGTGTTTGTAAACATTGTTATGGACGTAACTTAGCTACAGGATTTGAAGTTGAAATAGGTGAGGCTGTTGGTATTATGGCTGCTCAATCAATTGGTGAACCAGGTACCCAACTTACAATGCGTACTATCAACTCAGGTGGTGTTGCCGGAGACGATATTACTCAAGGTCTTCCACGTGTTCAAGAGTTATTCGAAGCACGTAATCCAAAAGGTAAAGCAACTATTTCAGAAATTAATGGTGTTGTATCTGATATTACTGAAGATAATGGTAAATTTATAATTTCAGTTAAAAATGATGTAGAAGTTAAAAAACATACATCTAACTATGGCGCTAAACTTGCTGTAGAAAAAGGAGATGAAGTAGTATCTGGTCAAAGACTTACTTATGGTGCTATTTCTCCAAAAGAATTATTAGTTGTAACTGACCCAATTACAGTTCAACAATATATCTTATCTGAAATTCAAAAAGTTTATCGTTCTCAAGGTGTTGATATTTCAGATAAACACGTTGAAATTATAGCTAAACGTATGATTTCAAGAATTAAGATTGTAAACTCTGGTGATTCATTGTTCTTACCAGGTACTATGGTAAATATAAATCACTTTAGAGAAATCAATAAAGAATTAATTCTTCAAGGTAAAAATCCAGCTACTGGACGTCTAGTACTTCTTGGTATTACTAAAGCATCACTTGAGACTGATTCATTCTTATCAGCTGCATCATTCCAAGAGACAACAAGAATCTTAACTGATGCTGCAATTCATGGTAAAGTTGATCACTTAAATGGTCTAAAAGAAAATGTTATAATAGGTAAGTTAATACCAGCTGGTACTGGTGCTAAAAACTATCGTAACCATACTTATGAATTAGAAGAAGAAACAATAAATGTTGAACCACTAGATGTACTTGAAGAAGAATTTATGAACTAAGAGAGTTTTTTAACTCTCTTTTTTCTTTGTATTCTTTGACAAAAGAGTTATATTTATACTATAATTAATATGGTGGTAATATGGATATTGATAGACGTTATATTAATCAAATAGAGGTTTTAACGAATGTATTTACAATAGATAAGAATAGTTTAAAAGTATATTTAATAAGAAGATTAGAAGAACCATTTAAAGGGTATTGGATGCTTCCAAGTAATTTGCTTATGACTAGTGAAACTATTGAAGAATGCGCTTTAGCAACAATAGAAGAATACGTTGGAATTAAAGGTATCCATATTGAACAATGTAATGTTTTTAGTAAGGTTGATAGACTTCCTAATGATAGAATACTTGGTAACTCCGTAATAGGAATAATAGATGAAGAAACTCTTTTAATGCATAAGAAAAAAACACCTTATGAAGGTGTTTGGTTTAATATTGATGAGATTCCTAAAATGATATTTGATCATGCAAATATTTTAAAAGATGCTGCTAATCATTTAAAATCTCATTTAAATAATCCTCTTATGTTAAAAATGTTTTTTCCAAGTGATTTTACTTTGCCAGAACTACAGATTGTATATGAACAAATATTGGGTAAGAAATTAGATAGAAGAAATTTTAGAAAAAGAATTTTAAATTTGGGTATTTTAGAGGATACTAATTATAAAACAAATAATAAGATGGGTAGACCTGCAAAACTTTATAGATTTAAAGAAAGTGAGATAGAATACTATGAATAATAAGGGCTTTACACTTCAAGAGTTACTTTTCTTTATATCTTTATTCATGATGATTTTAGTTGTATGTGTTGTTGTGATTGATTCTAATATTGCTAAATTTAATGTGACACATATAGAACCTAATCAAATAAAAGAAGATGTTGATATTGAATCTGAAGATAAGACTGTAAGTGTAATAGATACAACTATTGATCAATATAAGATATTATTAGAAAAAATGGCTTCAACAGCAAAAATATATATAACAACAAATTATACAGGTAAAACAGATAGAATAATTATTAAAACATCTAAGTTAGTTGAAGATGAATATATGGAAGAGCTGGTAGATCCAATAGACAATACTATAAAATGTAGGGGATATATAGTATATGATGGCTATAATGTTTATACTCCATATTTAAATTGTGGTAATAACTTTAAAAGTGATAATTACAATGAAACATTTGAATAAATATCTTGACATAAAAAGCGATATAATGTAAAATTATATTCGTAGTCTGGAGTAGTACTCAAGAGGCTGAAGAGGCGCCCCTGCTAAGGGTGTAGGTCGGGCAACTGGCGCGCGAGTTCAAATCTCGCCTACTCCGCCATTATGAAAATAACTAGTCAATTGACTAGTTTTTTTGTTTATAAAGCTATATCTAGAATCATCATTATTGAAAAGCCAATTATAGTAAATAAGGCCATTAAATCTTTTCTTTTATTAGTTTGACTTTCAGGTATAATTTCTTCAATTACAACATAAATCATTGCACCAGCAGCAAAAGAGAGTAGAAAAGGAAGTATTATTTTTATATTCATTGCAAGTATACATCCAATTATTCCACTAATAGGTTCTACAATACCACTTAAAGAACCAATTATAAATGCTTTTTTTGAATTCATTCCTTCACGTTTTAGTGGAACGCTTACTGCTGTTCCTTCAGGAAAGTTTTGAATGCCAATTCCAAGAGCTAAAATAATTGCTGAAGATATAGGCTCATTACTATATACTAATGAACCAAATGCAACACCTACGACTAATCCTTCTGGAATATTATGTAAGGTTATTGAAAAAATTAACATTGTAATTCTTTTAATTCCAGTTTCTTTATCAATAAAGTGATTAAATATTTTATCTCCAATAAATAAAACTATACCACCAGATATGAAACCTAATAAGACATTTATCCAAATAGTCATGTTTAGAGTAGTTGCTAAATTAATTGCAGGATTTAAAAGAGACCAAAATGATGCTGCAATCATAATTCCACCGGCGAATCCAAGCATAGCATCCATTATAAATTTATTTGTTTTTTTAAATAAGAAAACTAAGCTTGATCCTAGGCAAGTTACAAAAAAGGTAAATAGGGTAGCAAGCAGTGCTTGTATAATTGGATTTAAATTTACAAACAAATTATACATAATATCACCTATATATATAATATGTTTACAAATTTAATAGGTACTAAAAAAGATGAATTAATTGTATAATTCATCTTTTACCATTTCAATATTCTCATTTAAAAGTGTAATGTAGTTTTCTTTATTTTTTCTCATTTCATCACTTAAATTACTTATTGTATATAATTCTTTAATTTTTACATTTGTTGTATCTTTAATACTTTTAGATGTTTCGGTTAAATTTTCACTATCAAATGTAAAAATAAAATCAATTTTTTTATCTTTAATTAAATTTTTAACTTCAAGTATTGTTTTATCAGTAATATCTGGATCAGCTAGTGATATAACGTTAAATCCATATTTACTTAGAAATTTTAATGCGCTATTATCAACAACTATTGTTTTGTTGGTTGCATTTTCATACATTAATTTTAAATTAGCATCTATTTTAGAAATTTCAATTTTAAGTTTATTATAATTGTCTTCAATTTTTTCATTTAAGTAGTGATTAGTAGTATATTCTAAAATACCATTTTTTATATTAAGGGCCATCATTAAGAAATTTGATGGATCTAACCATAGCTCTAATTCATTATCATTATATTCCATTGTATTTGTGGCATCTATTATTTTTAAATTTTTATTATATTTAAATATAGATGTAACATAATTTGCTTCTTTATCATTATTACCATTAAATACATAAAGATTCATATTACTATAATCTTTAATTTGTTTATTTGTTAGTTCATAAGTATTAATGTTTACTCCATTTGGGTAAATACTTGAAATTTCACTATATTCTCCATAAAGATAGTTTACTATGTATTCAACTGGATAGTTTGTTGTATATATCTTTATATCTTCAAAATCATCTTGTTTAAAACAGCCTGTCATTAAAAAAGTAAGAGATATTGTTAATAATAATTTAATTTTTTTCACTTTAATCTTCCTTTCACAGGATCATATCCTTTTTTTCCAAAAGGTCTACACCTTATTATTCTTTTAATAGCCATTATACTTCCTTTTAAACTACCATATTCATTAATTGCTTCTATTGCATAATTTGAACAAGTTGGATAAAATCTGCAGTGATTATGGAAGTCTCCTGGAATACTTTGATATAACCTTATTAATCTTATTATTATATGTTTCATAATCATCATTTTAATTATACTAGATAATGTGTGTTTTGTAAATTAATATTTCCTTTTTATTTGAAATGAGATATAATTAAATTGGTGATATTTATGGAAATATTAAATAATCTTGGAATAAAAACCACAAATATTGAACTTTATGAAACTGCATTTACACATACATCTTTTGCTAATGAGCATGGAAAGGTATCATATGAAAGACTTGAGTATTTAGGAGATGCTGTTTTAGAACTAGTTGTTAGTGATTTTTTATATAATAATACAGGATATCCAGAGGGGAAAATGACTAAGATTAGATCACATTATGTTTGTGAAAACGCAAACTATGAGTGTTCTATGAAATTAGGATTAAATAAATATTTATTTTTAGGCCATGGTGAAGAGATGATGGGTGGCCGTGATAGAAAAGCAATAGTTGCAGATATATTTGAATCTTTTTTGGGCGCTGTATATCTAGATCAAGGATATTTAAAAGCAAGAGAGATAATTTATAAAACAACCATAGAGTTTATGAAAGAACACAAATTAGATTTTTATGATGATTATAAATCTAGTCTTCAGGAGTTAGTTCAAACTGATAAGAGAAGTCTTGAATATATTATAGTAGGTGAAACTGGTCCTGCTCATAACAAAACATTTAAAGCAATTGTTAAAATAGATGATGTAATTTATGGTGAAGGTGTTGCTCATACTAAAAAAGAAGCTGAGCAGATGGCTGCAAAAAGTGCTTTAGAAAAAAGTGTGAATAAGGAACAATAGTTCTTTTTTCTTTTTAAAAATTATATAATAAAAAAAGGTATTAACAATAAAATAATATATATTATTAATAGGAGGAGATAAAATGTTAGAATTAAAAAATATTAAAAAGAGTTATAAAACTGGTGATTTTGTACAACATGCATTAAAAGGTATTAATATAAAATTTAGAAAAAATGAGTTTGTATCTATTTTAGGACCAAGTGGTTCTGGTAAAACAACTCTTTTAAATATTATAGGTGGCTTAGATAGATATGATAGCGGGGATTTAATTATTAATAATAAAAGTACTAAAAAATTTAAGGATTCTAATTGGGACTTTTATAGAAATAACTGTATTGGTTTTATATTTCAAAGTTATAATCTAATATCTCATATAAGTGTAATAGATAATGTTATTATGTCTACCACTTTAAGTGG
>JAFUZI010000030.1 GCA_017476705.1 Bacilli bacterium | reverse complement strand
CCACTCTTTCGCTAATAACAGTAATACGATAATTTTGGCCATCAACAACAGTTTTTTTATCACTCTTAGCCTTTGTATAATCTACTTCAAATTGTTTTCCAAGTGGATACATACGAACACCTTCCTATTATTCTATTAACATAATAACATAATTAAAAATATTTTAAAAGAAAAATAAAGATTTATTTATCTAAATTTATCACATAGTATTCTTCCAAAGTCATATCATTATCATGTATTTCTGTCGCAACATCAACTCCAACATATCGATAATGCCAAGGTTCACTCCTAAATCCTGTAATTCCCTCATATTTTTTTGTAAATCTTTCAATAAATCCATACTTATAAGCATTATCCTTCATCCAACCATATTCTTTTGAATTCGCAAAAACATTAGAATTCAAACTACCAATATCAAAAGCAAGTCCTGTTTGATGTTCAGAATATCCTGGTTTTGCAACAAACTTTTCCACATATTTTTCTCCATAAGTTTTAAGATATAAATCACTTAAATCAACCTGATCCTGATAACTTCTATAAGCTGAATTAATAATTATAGAATATCCTTCTTTTGCTGCTGCCTCACTCATTTTCTTATAAGCATTTAAAGCAAGCCTACTACAGTATAAATCATTTGAAGAAGCATACTTTGAATCAATTTTAACTAAATCATCTGGTTCAAACTCCTCACTTAAATATCTATGTTTATTTACTAACATTGTTAAAGAAAAATCACTAACCAAAACACTATTCTCATAATCATTAAGATCTAAATCTAAATTAACATATAAAACCGTTAATTCTTCATCTTCTCCAGTATCCATAGAATATTTAACATATCTATCATAATTATCTAGCTTAGCATAACTAACAGAAAAGAACTCTTCCAAATACTTTATTTTTTCTCTTTTACTAAATCTTTCAACAGCCTCATCACTACCATGAGTAATTATTATATTTATATCATTTGGATTATATCCAACAGTTAATAGTTTATTTATATTTCTAATTAAATGTTTATGATTAACATATTTAATTTTTCTATAAAATTCTAAATTATCTTCAATATAATCTTTACTTTCAAAAGCAGCATTTAAAGTCTTATTCTCACCAATAGATAATACATAATCCTTCTTAAATGAAAACAATATCTTTCTACTTGCCTCTTTACTATATCCAAGTCTTGTCAAATCATTAATCTGTTTTATATAGAATAAAAATAATCCTAAAGATATTAATAAAATAATTCCCAATATTTTTAATATTTTACTATATATAGGTTTAAGTTTTTTCTTTTTAACAACTTTCATACTCTTCACCATTATAATCATACCACAAATCATTGTTAAAAACTATTATCATATGATATAATTAAATCGTTTTTAAAGGAGCTACTATGAATAATTTTATCTATTCTAATTCAAATAAAAGATATCATACATTAGATTATTATTATAAAAATAAATTTAATAGTAAAGTATCAAAAATTAGTTTAAATGCTGGTTTTACTTGTCCAAATATAGATGGAAAAGTAGGTATTGGTGGATGTATATATTGTTCTAAAAGTGGTAGTGGAGAATTCGCAGGAAATATTGAAGATTCACTAGAAAAACAATTCAATGATATTAAAAAAGTAATGTTAAGAAAATGGCCTAATTCTAAATTTATTGGTTATTTTCAAGCTCATACTAATACGTATGCTCCCGTCGAAGAATTAAAGAAAAAATACGAAACAGTCTTAAATCAAGACAATGTAATAGGATTAAATATCGCAACAAGACCCGATTCCATAACAGATGAATGTTTAGATTATTTAGAAGAATTAAATAAAAAAACATATTTAACTATTGAATTAGGACTTCAAACTATAAAAGAAGAAACTTCTAAACTAATTAATAGATGCCATTCCCTAGAATGTTTTGAAAATATGGTCAAAAAGCTTAGAGAAAGACAAATAGATGTAGTAGTTCATATAATTAATGGCCTTCCTAATGAAACAAAAAAAGACATGATAAATACTGTTAAATATTTAAATAAATTAGATATTCAAGGTATAAAAATACATATGCTTTGTATAACTAAAGATACTCCTATAGAAAAACTATTTAAAAATAATAAGTTTAAATTACTAAGTAAAGAAGAATATATAGATATAGTTATAGAACAATTAGAATATCTACGTCCAGAAATAGTAATTCATCGTCTAACTGCTGATCCTAAAATAAGTGATTTAATAGAACCTAAATGGATTACCAAAAAGTTTACTGTTTTAAATGATATTGATAAAGAAATGGTAAAAAGAGACACTTATCAAGGAGCTAAACTATGAAATTACTATACATAATAATTATAAATATCTTATCATTTATACTAATGGGTTGGGATAAATACTCAGCTATTAAAAACAATTGGCGAATTAGTGAAAAGAACCTTCTAGGATTGTCAGTACTAGGTGGAGCTTTTGGAACATTATTAGGAATGATTGTTTTTAGACATAAAACAAGAAAAAAAAGTTTTACTTATACAATACCTATACTTTTAATATTTAATATCTTTTTATATTTAAAAATACTAAATATATTGACTCTCCCCTTAAGGTAAGTGATAAATTATAGAAAAAGGAGGAAATAGTATGTATAAAATAGGAGAATTTTCTACACTAAATCACATAACAATAAAAACATTAAGATATTATGATGAAATAGGTTTATTAAAACCATCTATAGTAGATAAGTACACTGGTTATAGATACTATAGTAATAATCAAATAAACAATATTAATAATATAAAATATTATAAGGAATTAGGACTATCTTTAGAAGAAATAAAAGATCTTCTAAACAACAATAATAAAAACGTTTTAAACAATAAGAAAAATGATATTACTAAACAAATAATAGAATTAAATAATCAATTAAATAGATTAAATAATATCATAGAAAACAACAAGAAAATAGAACTAATACCATATATAAATAAACCTATAGTATGTAAAAAAATAACATTAAAAAATAAAAATTACTATTTTTTGGAAATTGATAAAGTAAAAAAAGAAATAATAGAAGCAGGATATACTCCAATAGATAGAATAATATCATACCTAGAAATAGGCTTTGTAGATGAAAATATTGATACTTTAGTAGGTTACACTGTAAAAGAAAAAGTAAGACATCAACATAACAATGATTCTTTAATAGAATTATTTGGTCAATTAAAAAATGAAAAAACATTAGTAGGACACGATGATATGAAAAATATTGAAAGTCTATATTCTGAAATGATTAAATATGCAAATGATAATAATATCCAAATACGTGGATTCGCAACAGGAGTATTAAAAGATAATAAAGTTGAATTATACATAGAAGCATATGACTTAAAAGAAAAAAATGAAGACTATGAATATTATCTAAGTAAATATACTCCAACAAAAGAATTAGATAATAATTTAGTTGGAACATATATTATTAAAGATATCTTACCAGATCACTTATATATGTTTAATCCAAATAAACAAAAAAATACTACAGATACAAAATATAATGAACTTATTCTAAATAGTGATGGAACTACAAACTATAAAGAAATTAATTGGAATAAAAAAGAATTAGTATTATCACTAGAAGATAAACTAATACCTCTTCCAATACATTTATTTAAATATGATGATAAAAAATACTTAGAAATACTAATGAATGAATCATATGAGTACTTCTATTCACAAAGACCAATGTCATACATATACGAAAAAAAATAATTACTTCTTGTTTCTACCAAAATTATGGTTTATAATTACTTTAAGGTAGGAATTAAAATGAAGTTAAAGAATAATGAAAAAAGAATAATTACAGTCTTAGTAGGTATCTGGGGAATATTTTTAATACTAAGCGGATTACTAATGAATAAACAGGTAAAACCTGTCATTAAATATAATTATAAAGTTAGTTATGAGAAAAGAAAAATTGCGCAAGCTCAAGCTAAAACTAATGAAATAAGGCTAAAAGATATAACAATAGAGATTAATAATCCCATAAGTGTAGATATTAAAGATTATCTAGAAAATGCTGATAAATTAAATGAAGATATTTTAAATGCACTAAAATTAGATACATCTTTAGTAAATATAAATGAAGCTGGAACATACCAATATACAATTACTTATAAAAAGAAAAAATATGTAGGTAATGTAATAGTTAAGAAAAAAGAATTACCTAATATGACTTTAACTCTTAAAACAATTACATTAAAAATTGGTGAAACTCTATCAAGTAATCCAAGAACATTCATAAATGAAGAAATATCTGATGAAGTTTATAATAATTTAACATTAGATATATCAAAAGTTGATACTACAAAACAACAAGATTATGAATATTATATAACTTATAAAGGAGTAACTTATCAAGGTAAAGTTGAAGTAAGAGCTCCTGGACCAACAGTAATACCACCAAAAGCTGAAAGTAGTGATATTACCTGTCCAAGTGATGCTGTTAGTCAAAACAACACTTGTATTTGTACAGATCAAGAAAAAGAATATAATAAAGAAACAAAAACATGTATTAAAAAAGAAGCTTAATTAAATGAAGTTGTAAGATAAAAGTAGACACAAAAAGAATGTGTTTACTTTTTCTTTTGTTAAAATATTTATAGGAGGTAATAATATGGCAAGGAAAGGTCAAAAATTCAAATCATGGTCAGCTGAAGAAAAATTTAAAATAATAAAACCAATTATTAATTTAGAAATGAGTTTAACTCAAGTTGGTAAAAATACTAAAATTAGTAATAGTATGTTGTATTCTTGGACAAAAGCATATAAAGAAAGAGGCATGGAGGGATTAATTAATAAAAAGAAACCGGGCAATCCGCTTTCTAAATATTCAAGAAGAAAAACTTTAACTAAAGAAGAACAATTAGAATATGAAAATATGAAATTAAGAATTGAGAATGAATTATTAAAAAAAGGATACCT
>JAFUZI010000029.1 GCA_017476705.1 Bacilli bacterium | reverse complement strand
TTAGTAATTAGAAGTATATCAGATAGTCCTAATCGAAGTAATAATAAAATAACTTATGAAGAGTTTTTAGAAAAAAGTTCTAAGATAGTATCTAATTATTTAACTGAAATAATAAAAAAAATTTAATAATATTTTAGAGTAGAATGGAGATGTAAGATATATGAAGTTATTAAATATTAATGAAGATGTTCCAGAATATTTTTATGTTTTTATTGGAAATGGAAATAGAATGCAACATAAAATAAATTATCATAATTATAAACTAAATAAAATGCTTATCTCAGGTGGATTTGAAGGACTTATTACCGAGCCAAAACTTATGCATGATTTTATTGAAGGAAATATTAATTATGCTCCATATGTTCCTGCTGAAACAACATTTAATATTCCAACATCACATATGATGAATGTTGTTAATAGTTATAATGTTGAATATATTTTGGATTGTCATAGGCCAAAAAAATATCCATCGAGATTTTCTGCAACATATGCATTTGGTGACTTTGAATCATGTGAGAAAGCAAGTAAATTATATCCTAATATGTTTAAATTAGAAAACGTAAGAAAATTTAAAATAAAAAAGATTGGTAATGAATTAGATGATTGTGTAAAAGTTGTTAAATGTAACATGGAAATTGTAACTAGAATGTGGAATTGTGATATTCAATTTTTTGATCCAAATTCTATTATTAATGTAGCAAATGCTTATTGGAATGGATTTGGTCAAGTTGCAACTGAGATAGATGATATTGAAACAGGAAAAAAAGTTCAAAAAGTAAGCGATGTTTTATATGAGTATTTAATAGAAGGAATACTAGAAGAAGTACTAGAAGATAATTAATAAAAAAAGCATATTTAGTTTTTAAATATGCTTTTATAATATTTTTTAAAATTATCTCTATTCTCAATAATATTTGTCATATTGTTTCTATATAATGTATTCCAAATAGCAGCAGCTCTTGCTTGTGTATTTAATTGTTTATTTGGGTTAAATTCAATATCTGTAAAAATATCATAATTATTTAATTCTTCCCAATAATCTTTATGAAAATATAAAGCTAATATATATAAATAATCATAATACATGCTATATGGATCTTTTTCAAATACTGTTTTATTATATTTGAATTCTTTTATAACATTATTTTCGTATACTTTTGATGATTGATAAATATTTTCAACAGTTTTTTCGCTACCATTTGATAGAGGTATAGTTAAATTAAGAGCACTTAATTTTACTCCTAAATCTTTATTTGATTTAGTTGATATTTCTAAAATCTTATTCATATCATATGTTTTAGAAATAGCATAGTGCAAAGAATCTCTTCTTTTACATTTTTGAGAATATGACATACCTTTAACCCAATCAAATGAAACATCTCTTTTTATGAAAGGAATTTCTAGTATATTTGTGGAAATATAAATAGGTCTAATTGCCATTTTACCATCTCCTCCAATCTTGTCTTCCTCTATTTAAATTTATGTCTTTTTTATAAACTAGCTTTTTTTGTTCGCATAAATCTTCAATTTCAATGTTATCTTCATCAACGATGACTTTTTCAATATAACTGCTTGGAATGCATGTATCAATTAAAACTTCTGCTTGTGGATCTGTAGTATAGTTATCCGGTATGTCTGGATCTCTATTATCCTGACTAAACATACTTAAAAATGTTTCGTTTGAAGTTAGAGTTTTTTTATCAACATTACTAAATATAGCTTTGGCCGCATTTGTATGATAAAATTGTGTATCTAATTTTGCTAAAAGAATTCTTGGATTAACACCAAATATTACAAATTTAAAATTTTCATGTAGCTCCAAGGAATATTTCATTTTGTAATTTGGAAAAGAAATAGATGCACTTATTTTATTTAATTCACCATCATATCTATTTTGATCTGTAAAGATAACATTTACTCCTACTAGTTTCGCAAAGTCTCTTGAACATAGACCACATTTTAAAATGGAATCTATATTTTCAATAGGAGAAAAATGATATAAATCAGTTATATTTTTACTTTTGATTATATTATATCTGTCAGATTTTACTAAAGCATAATGTTTAAATAATTTATATTCATCAGGATTCATCTTTAAAACATTGTAATATAATTTAGGTGATTTATAATCAATAACATATTCATCTGTTTTTTCATTATAAAAATTATTTTCTATAGTTCCTTTATAAAAACCGTTGCCATCTATATAGTTTAATCCTTGTAATTCACTCATGGTTTACCCCCTCTAATTGGTCTTTATTCTATCATAAAAAGAATATATGAGCAAATTTGTAGCGTTTTTATAATGTATTCATATACTATGTTAGGTGATTTAAATGGATTATAAAATAGTTATAGATAGTGGTCATGGAGGAATTGATTCAGGAGCAACAGGCAATGGTATTATAGAAAAAGATAAGACACTTCAAATATCAAAATATATCTACGATAGGTTAAATAAACTGGGTATACCTGTTACAATGACAAGAATAGATGATGAAACTCTAGATCCAACAGATAGAGTAAATAGAATACTTAATGCCTATGGTAATACTCCAAATGTAATAGTTGTATCAAATCATATAAATGCTGGTGGTGGAGATGGAGCAGAAGTGTTATATGCACTTAGAAATAGTGATAAATTATCTAATTTAATACTTGAGAATATGAAAGCAGCAGGTCAAAATGTAAGGGGTGCTTTTCAAAGAAGACTTCCTAGAGATCCATCAAAAGATTATTATTTTATCCACAGGAATACGGGAAGAACAGAGCCTATAATTGTTGAGTATGGTTTTTTAGATAGTAAAGGCGATGATGTTAATCAACTTAAAAATAATTATGAAGCACTAGCTGAGGCAACAGTTAAAGGAATCTTAGAATATATTGGATATAATTATACACCACCTGCCACAGATAGTTATGTAGTAAAACAAGGTGATACATTATATAGTATTTCTAAAAAATTAGGTGTATCAGTTGATGAGCTAAAAACACTCAACAACTTAACTTCAAATGCACTTAGAGTAGGTCAAACACTACTTATTCCAACAAATAATGTAATAGAAGATACATATATAGTAAAACAAGGAGATACTTTATATTCAATATCAAGAATGACAGGTATAAGTATAGATGATATAAGAAGAATAAATAATCTAGATAGTGATATATTAAGTATTGGACAAGTAATACTTTTAAAAGATAATAATATGGATAGTAATTATGTAGAATATGTTGTAAAAAAAGGAGATAACTTATATTCAATATCTAAGATATATGGAATAACACAAAAAGAGTTAATGGAAATAAATAATTTAAAAAGCAATATGCTTTCAATTGGCCAAGTATTATTAGTTCCATCAAATGGTATAGAGTCAACTACTTATATAGTAAAACCAGGTGACACTTTATATCAAATAGCAAGAAACTATAATACAACTGTGGATAATTTAAAAAATAAGAATAATTTAACATCTAATACATTAAGTATAGGACAATTACTTATAATATAAGACTTACATAAATTTGTAAGTCTTTTTGTATTGATAAAAAAAATAATATATGCTATAATTAAAACGTATTTGAACAGGGGTATAGTTCAATGGTAGAATAACGGTCTCCAAAACCGCTGATGTGGGTTCAACTCCTGCTACCCCTGCCATTTAGAAATCTACTCCAACTTTTGGAGTTAATAATAAAAATACTTGGTTTTATAATCAAGTATTTTT
>JAFUZI010000028.1 GCA_017476705.1 Bacilli bacterium | reverse complement strand
TAAATAATAAAGTTAATCATATGGAAAGAATAAATAATTTAAAGAAATTAAAATAGTAAGCAATTGCTTACTATTTTATTATTCTATATAAATTAAATGAAGGCTTGTTAAATAATCTATAACTATATTTATATGTTCCAATACCATTTGAAATAATTAGCTTGGTATTTTTTAATGTATAATTACTATCAATATATTTTTTAGCGCCATTTTGTTTTATAATGCCACCAATAAAAGGAAGTCTTATTTGACCATTCAATGAATGACCTGCAAGAACTAAATTATATTTAGAGTAGTCTATGTTATCAATAAAGTCTGGCTCATGCATGATTAGTATGCTATAGTTTGGCTTGTTAGTATTTAAAAATTCATATGAACTTTTTAATTTTTCATTAATATCGGTTTTATCTTTTAAATTAGAACTAATTCCTGATAACATTATATAGTTTGAACTATTAGTGTAGATAAGTTCATAACTATTGCTTATATCTTTAAATCCTGCATTAGAAATAACTGTATCAAATTGTTCATTATCATTATCTCCCTTGATTGCATATTTACCAATTGATGCATCAATTTCATTTAAAACAGGTGTTATTTTATCTAATTCAGATGCATCTATTTTAATATCTGTGAATAAGTCTCCTGTAAATACTACAATATCAGGTTTAGTTAAATTAATCTTATGAACTAGTTCTTTTAATTCTTTAATATGGATTGTTCTTCCATAATGTATATCAGAAATATGCACTATTTTAAGTCCATAAAAATCATCTAACAATTCATTATACTTAATACTTGTTTCATTTACATTTATCCCTTTAATACCAATATATCTACTATATAAAATAATAGATATAATGATCACTAAAAGTATTGAAAAGAATTTTATAATATGTTTCATATTATCACCATACAAATTATAGCATAGATTTAAAAAAAAGACATCTCTTAAATTAGAAATGTCATTAATTGTATTGCCATTAAAATTCCATTATGCATAAAGTGAAATCCCATTGATACAAATATGTTATCTGTCTTATAAAGCATTATCGCAAATACAACACCTAAGGCAGAATATGGAATTATATAGAATAAATCAAGTGTTGTAGATATAGAACTCATAACATGAAGTCCTCCAAATAAGAAGCCTGATACTATTATAAATATTATATTTTTTCCACATATATTTCTAATGCCTTGACGGAATACTAATTCTTCAACTACTGGGGCAAATAGTACTGCTGATATATACATATAAACTGGACTCATTTTAAACATTGCTCTAACAGTTTCTTCATTGCCTGCAATTCCACCATTAGTAAGTAGAGCAAGTATAGTATTACTAAATACCATAATAATTAATCCAACTAAATAATATTTTATTGACTTCGAATAGTATGTTTTGTGGTTTTTTAAAATATCATCAAAATCCTTTTTAATCTTTTTGTTAAAAATAAGTAAGATTAAGCAAAGTATTAATACTTCATATATAAACATATAAAGTAATTTTATATTTGTACTAATATTTTGAATATCAACACCAGCTAATTCAAATGGTAGTGACTCAGTCATACTTAAAACAAAATATGTAAGTAACGCAATAATACCAAGGAATATTTCTTTTAATCTATTATTCATTTTATCACCAAAATAATTATAACAAAAAATAATAAAAAAAGATACCAATTTAATATAATATGTGTTATAATAAATTTACAAAAAGAGTGAGCAGAGAAGCCCACTCTTTAATATAGTTGGAGGAATATATGGAAGAGAGAATAAGGGAATTACTTGAAAGCGTAATTGAAGAAAATGGTTACATACTTTATAAAGTAGAATATGTAAAAGAAAACAATATGATGTTTTTAAGACTTTATATTGATAAAGAAGGAATTATGGAAATTGAAGATTGTGTAACTGTATCTAATTTAGTTAATCCTATATTAGATAGCGTTGATCCAATCGATGAAAGTTATATATTAGATGTTTGTTCAAAAGGAGAAGGTGATTAAGATGAACACAAAAGAATTTAAAAAAGCCGTAGATTTATTATATGAAGAAAAAGGAATAGATAAAGAAATTATTTATGAGGCATTAGAAGCTGCTTTAACTGCTGCTTATAAGAAAAATTATAATTCACTATCAAATGTTAGAGTTGAAATTAATAGAGAAACAGGAGAAATTAAAGTATTTTCCTTTAAAACTGTTGTTGATAGAAAAGAAGAAGAAAAATATAAAAAATTTAGTGATATTGACTTTTCAACAATTAATGATGAAGATGAGGCAGATGATGGTGGAGAAATACTTCCATTTATATTTGATGATAGAATTCATTTAACTTTAGAAGAAGCTAGAAAAATAGTTCCTGATATTGAACTTGGTGACACTATTGAAGAAGAAGTTACTCCAAAAGACTTTGGTAGAGTTGCAGCAGCTACAGCTAAACAAGTAGTAGTACAAAAAATTAGAGAAGCTGAGAAAAACGTAATCATTTCTGAATTCGCTGATAAAGAAGGAGAAATGGTAGTTGGCTTAGTTGCAATGGAAGACGTTAGAAACTATTATATTGATCTTGGAAAAACTCAAGGAATACTTCCAAAAACTGAAATAATTCCTGGTGAGACTATTAAAATGGGATCTTCTATTAAAGTATATGTTACTAAAGTAGATTCAAATAATAAAGGACCAATTATACTACTATCTAGAAAACACTATGGATTTGTAAAAAGATTATTTGAACTTGAAATACCTGAAATTAATGATGGAATAATACTTGTTTATAGTGTTGCAAGAGAAGCTGGTGTAAGAACTAAAATTGCAGTTTACTCTGAAAATGAAAGAGTTGATGCTGTTGGATCTTGTATAGGTGAAAGAGGATCAAGAATAGCTAGAATTATTGAAGAGTTAAATGGTGAGAAAGTAGATATCGTTGAATATACAACTAATGCATCTAAATTTATTGAAAATGCATTATCACCAGCACGTGATGTACATGTATTTATAACAGATGAGGCTAAACATGAAGCAATGGTAATTGTAAATGATGAAAATTTATCACTAGCAATAGGAAGAAAAGGACTTAATGTTAAATTAGCATCACGTCTAACACACTATAAAATTGACGTTAAAACAATAGAAGATGCTAAAGCTGAGGGAATTAATATAGTTGAGTAGGTGAATAATGAAGAAAATACCACTTAGAACATGTGTTGTAACACATGAAAAATTAGAAAAAAAAGACCTAATTAGAGTTGTTAGAACGCCTAATGGAGAAGTTTTAATAGATGAGTCTGGTAAGCTTAATGGGCGTGGGGCTTATTTAAAAAAAGATATTGATGTCATAAATAAAGCAGAAAAGAATAAAATATTAAATAAGCATTTAGAAATTGAGGTCAATAAAGAAATATTTGAAGAATTAAAACAATTAATAGAAAAGTAGAGGTGATAATATGATGTCAGTTAAAGAATACGCACTTGATGTAAATAGAACTGTAAATGAAATTTTAAGAAAATGTCAAGAATTAGGTATTACTGCTGAAGAAGATTACATGCTTACTGAAGATGAAATAGTAGAACTTGATAATGCTCAGTTTGATGATGAAGAATTAGATGAAATGGTTGATGATTTGGCTGAAGCATATGTTAAAAAAGAAAAAATAAATCAAGAAAATAGTATTGCAAAGAAAAAAAATAAAAAGAAAAATGTTGAAGTTATAAATAACCAAAATATCTTAGCTGATAAGAAAAAAGAAATGTATAAGAATAAATCTAAATTAAAATCAAATGAAACAGAAATAGATGAAAATGTAGTTTTATATAAAGAATCTATGTCGGTTAAAGAATTTGCTGAAAGACTTAATGTTGATTCAAGAGAGATTGTTAAAAAATTATTCGCATTAGGTATTATGGCAAATGTTAATAATAGTATTGATTTTGATAATGCATCTTTAATTGCAATGGATTATGATAAAGAGTTAAAAAATGAAGAAGTAACTAATATTGCTAATTTTGAAGAATATGAAGTTAAAGATGATGCTAAAGATTTAGTTGAAAGACCTCCTGTTGTAACAATCATGGGACATGTTGATCATGGTAAAACTACACTTCTAGATACTATTAGAAAATCTAATGTAGCAGGTGGTGAAGCAGGTGGTATTACCCAAGCTATTAGTGCATATCAAATAGTTTATAAAAATAAACCAATCACATTTATAGATACACCAGGACATGCAGCATTTACAGAAATGCGTGCTAGAGGTGCATCTATTACAGATATCGTAATTATAATAGTTGCTGCTGATGATGGAGTTATGCCACAAACTAGAGAAGCAATAGATCATGCAAAAGCTGCAGGTGTACCTATTATGGTTGCTGTAAATAAAATAGATAAACCAGGAGCAAATCCTGATCGAGTAATGCAAGAATTAACAGAATGTGGACTTGTCCCAGATAACTGGGGTGGAGATACAATATTTACAAATATCTCAGCTTTAAATGGAACAGGAATTGATGAGTTACTTGATAATATTTTACTTATTGCAGAAATGAATGAATATAAGGCAAACCCTAATAGATATGCAATGGGAACAGTAATAGAATCTAAACTTGATAAACAAGTAGGACCTGTATGTACAATTCTTATTAATAATGGTACTTTAAGACTAGGGGATCCTATAGTAGTAGGTACATCTTATGGTAAAGTTAGAACATTAAAAAATGATCGTAATGAAGAGATAACTATGGCTCCTCCATCAATGCCAGTATCTATTACAGGACTTAATGATATACCTGAGGCAGGAGATAAATTTATGGCCTTTGAATCTGAAAAGCAAGCAAGATCTATTGGAGAGGAAAGAAAAACTCAACAAAGACTTAAAGATCATAAAGCTAGTGAAGCAGTTACACTTGATGATTTATTCTCTAAAATTAGTGATGGACTTAAAGAAATTAATGTTATTATTAAAGCTGATGTTAATGGTTCTAGTGAAGCAGTTAAAAATTCACTAGAAAAAATTGAAGTTGAAGATGTTAGAGTAAAAGTAATTAGAAGTAGTGTTGGAGCTATTACAGAAAGTGATATTGTACTTGCTAAGGCTAGTGATGCAATTATCATTGGATTTAACGTAAGACCAACTAGCAATATTCGTGATTATGCAAAAGAACAAGGTGTTGATATTAGACTTTATAATATTATTTATAAAGTTGTAGAAGAGATGGAATCAGCAATGAAAGGTATGCTTGATCCTGTTTATATCGAAAAAGTAACTGGTACTGCTGAAGTTAGACAACTATTTAAATTTTCTAAAGTTGGGACAATTGCTGGATCTTATATAACTGATGGTGTTATTAAAAGAGATGCTAAGGCAAGAATTATTAGAGATGGTATAGTAATATATGATGGAGATATAAACTCTATTCAAAGAGAAAAAGATACCGTAAAAGAAGTTAAAAAAGGACTTGAATGTGGTATTACTATTGAAAACTTTAATGACATTAAAGTAGGCGATGTTATTGAAGGCTATGAAATGGTAGAACAAGATAGATAATTTATATAAAAATACGAGGTTTTACTCGTATTTTTTTTGATTTAATGTTATAATTAAATATAGTAGGTGAGGATATGGAAATAAGCGAATTATTTAATATATATAATGACTACAAAAATAGAATAAATGATTTATGGAGGTCACTTTGACCCAGATAAATTAAATGAAAGACTTAAAGTCCTAGAAGAAAAGACCAATGAATCTGATTTCTGGTCAAATAGAAGAGAGTCTGAAAAAGTAATAGATGAGATTAATTCAATAAAAAGAAAGTTAGATAACGTATCTAGTCTAAAAGATAAAATTCTTTCTAATGTAGATTTAATAGATGAATTAAAAAATAATGAAGATTTAGAACTTAAGCAATTATTAGAAGAAGAAGTTAAATCAATTAGTAATAAATTAGATAATCTTGAAGTTGAAATACTTTTATCTGGTAAATATGATTCAAGCGATTGTATTATGGAACTACATTCAGGAGCAGGTGGAACTGAAGCCTGTGATTGGGTTAATATGTTATATCGTATGTATGATAAATGGTGTTTTAAACATAACTATAAAATTGAAGTTATAGATGAGGAAGCTGGAGATACAGCTGGACTTAAAAGTATAACTTTAATGATTAAAGGAATAAATGCTTATGGATATTTAAAAGGGGAAAAAGGCGTACATAGATTGGTTAGAATATCTCCTTTTGATTCAAATTCAAGAAGACATACCTCATTTGCGTCTGTTGATGTAATACCAAATTATGAAAATGAAGATATTGATATTGAAATTAAAGATTCAGATATTAGAGTAGATGTGTATAGAAGTAGTGGTAAAGGCGGACAAGGAGTTAATACAACAGATTCGGCTGTTAGAATCACACATATACCTACTAAAATAGTTGTTACTTGTCAAAACGAGAGAAGTCAAATTCAAAATAAAGCAACAGCTATGATGGTTCTTAAAAATAAACTATATCAACTAGAACTTGAAAAAAGAGAAAATGAATTAGTATCTTTAAAAGGTAATTTAGATGATATTAATTTTGGCTCACAAATTAGAAGTTATGTAATGCATCCATATTCTATGGTAAAAGATCATAGAACAAATATAGAAACATCAAGTGTTGATAAAGTAATGGATGGAGATATTGATATATTTATTAATTCATATTTGAAGGAAGTGAGATAATGTTTTTAATAAAAAGAAAAGAAAAAGTTGATGAAATATTTAAATCAATTCAAAATAAACATTTATTAACTAGATATTTAAATCTAATAATAGGATGTAGCTTAATGGCATTTGCCTTTGATTTATTCTTTGCACCAAATAATATAGTATATGGTGGCTTATCTGGTATATCTATTGTATTAAATAAAACAATTGGTTTGGATAAATCATTGTTTGTACTTATAATGTCTTTAATACTTTTAGTTGTTAGCTTTTTTACACTTGGTTGGGAAAAAACAAAGGGTTCGATTGCTGGTTCTATAATATACCCATTGATGATGAAAATATTAGATCCTTTTTGTGCAGTTATAAATCTAGATACAACAAATATTTTACTTATAATTGTATTTGGAGCTCTTATTTGTGGATTTGGTAGTGGTGTTAATTTTAAATCAGGTTTTTCATGTGGAGGTACTGATATTTTAAATCAAATAGTTTCTAAATATGGAAAAATGTCTATAGGTAAAGCTATGTTATTAACAGATGGAATAATAGTTTTAGGAGCAGGATTCTTTTTAAGTAGTAATTATTATGCTTTTGAAAATGTTATGTATGCAATAATTGTACTTTATATAATCAGTTTGATTGCTGATAAAGTAATACTTGGTATTTCTCAATGTAAAGCATTTTATATTGTAACTGATCATGAAACTGATGTAAAAAAATATATAATAAATCATTTAAGCAGTGGAGTTACTGTATTAGATGGTAGAGGTGGATACACAGGAAATCATCAAAAAGTTATAATGTGTATAATTCCAACAAAAGATTACTTTTTAGCAAAAGAGGGAATACTAAGTATTGATCCTAATGCTTTCTTCTTGGTAACAGATGCCTATGAAGTAAGTGGTGGAGTAAGGAGGAATATATGAGTTTAATTAAAATGAGTCATATAAAAAAAGTATATAAAACAGGTGTTACTGCGATATATGACTTAGATTTAGAGATAGATAAAGGAGAATTTGTATTTATAATTGGTTCTACTGGATGTGGTAAATCAACATTAATTAAAATGCTTTATAGAGAAGAAAAACCAACTAGTGGTACTATTTTAGTAGGTGGCTTAAATGTTGGTAAAATAAAGAATAGTAAAGTATATAAATTGAGAAGAAAACTTGGAGTAGTATTTCAAGATTATAAATTACTTCAAAAATCAACAGTATATGAAAATGTAGCATTTGCACTTGAAGTACTTGGTACTCCTAAATCAGAAATATATCCAAAAGTTGTTAAAGTCTTAGAGCTTGTTGGACTTAAACATAAAGCTAATAATTATCCACACCAATTATCAGGTGGAGAACAACAAAGAGTTGCGATTGCGCGTGCAATAGTAAATGGTCCAAAACTTCTTATTTGTGATGAGCCTACTGGTAACTTAGATGAGGTTACAAGTATGGAGATTATGAAAGTGTTAGAAGCAGTTAATGCAATGGGGACAACAATTATAATGGTTACACATGATACAGAAATAGTTAATAAATTAAAGAAAAAGACAATCCTACTTGATAGCGGACGTATTTTAAAAATCTTCGAGAAAGGAACTTATAATCATGAAAACATTAAGAATATTAAGTAGAAGTTTTAGAGATGCTTTAAAAGGTGTATTTAGAAACTTCTCATTATCACTTGCTTCTATATCATGTATTACAATTACTTTGCTTGTTGTATCTTTATCACTTATTTTATCTCGTAATGTAAATAATATAGCTTCACTTATAGAAGAAGATGTTACAATAGTAGCATTCTTGGATGTTGATATTACAGAAGAAAATACTAATAATGTATTATCTGAAATAAATAAACTTGATAATATTGAAGATGTAAAATTTGAATCAAAAACTGAAATAGCTAATGAAATGAAAGATTCATCAGACTTTTATGCCAATATAATGAATGGATGGACTGATGAGGAAAATCCACTTCAATCAACTTACTTGGTTAAAGTAAAAGATATTGAAAAAATTGGTAAAACTGCAGATGAACTTAAAAAAATAGAACATATTGAAACTGTTAAATATGGTGAAGGTATGGTAGAACAATTAGTATCAGTATTTAAAATTGTTAGAAATATTTCACTTGGAACAGTAGTTGCTTTAATAATTGTTACAATATTCTTAATTACAAATACAATAAAAATTACAATATACTCAAGAAAAAGAGAAATTGAAATAATGCGATTAGTTGGAGCATCAAACTTAAATATAAAAATTCCATTTTTATTTGAAGGCCTATATTTAGGTGTACTTGGTTCACTAATTCCTATAATAGCAACATGCTATGGATATTCAATTCTTTATGAAAAATTTAATGGTAAAATGTTTTCAGAATTTATAAGACTTGTTGAACCAATGCCATTTTTATATTCTGTTTCCGGAGTATTAATATTGATTGGTATGTTCGTTGGTATGTTAGGAAGTCTTCAAGCTGTTAGAAAGTATTTAAAAATTTAAGGAGGTATTTATGTTTGAACAATTAAGTGAATATTTAAAAAATGAATATAATCAAGAAATGATGAAGTTTGAAAACTTAAAAGCTCAAATGGAAGAATTAGAAAATGAGCTTAAAGTTGATGATTCTGAAGAATTATATAAAGCTGATTTAAAGGCATTAAAGAAAAGATTCGGTGTATTTAAAAGAAATTCTAAAGATTATAAGGAAGAGTTACATAAAATACAATCTGATTATTATAAAAAATTAAATGAATTTGAAGTTAAATATAATCAATATTTAGAGTTTAAAAAAGAAGCATCTATGATAAATATTTACGTAATTCAAAAAAAGCTTGAAAGATTAAATAATGCGAAGAGCCTTGAGGAATTAAAACTAACAGAAGATGATGCACTTAAAATAATGAGTGGAGAAAGAACTTTTTAGTTCTTTTTTTTTGCTAATTTCATATAATTTACTGGTGATTTAGGTGAAATTTAAAATAGGAGATTTAGTTACTCGTAACTCATATAATAATGATTTATTATTTAAAATTAAATCGATAGATAAAGATTTATGTATATTAGAAGGAGTTAATATTAGACTTATTGCAGACTCTAAAATAGATGATTTATCTTATGCTAAAAACATAGAAGATGATAGTGAATTCTTAAGTAGAATTGAGCCTATCAATATAGATAGAGATGATTATTTTTATCTACCTGGTAAAATATTACACATTGATTCAGATAAGGATTATTTAAATAGATGCATGAATTATTATGAAAAATCACATATATGGGCTAATGGTATTTTGGAATCAGAAAATGATATGCCATTTAAGATTGCTGATTATCTAAAAGATTATAGACCAGATATATTAGTAATTACAGGACATGATGCATATTATAAAAACATGAATAAACTTGATAATAAATCATATAAAAATAGTATTTATTTTGTAAATTCAATTATTGAGGCAAGAAAATATGAAAAAAGTCATGATAAACTAATTATTATAGCTGGTGGTTGTCAATCAAACTATGAAGCTTTAATAAAGGCTGGTGCAAATTTTGCATCTAGCCCAAAGCGAGTAAATATCCATGCACTTGATCCTGCAATAATTGCATCAACTCTAAGTTTGTCAGATATATCAGAAGATATTGATTTAAAACGTGTTTTAGAAAAAACTAAATATGGAAGTGATGGAATAGGTGGCATTAAAACAAAAGGAACTATGTATATAGGTTATCCTAGATAGGAGATTTATGAAAATTGAAAATATAAAAGAAGAGTTAAATACTCATATAGGTGATAGTGCAACAATAAAATGTAATGTAGGAAGAAATAAAATAGAATCTTATAACGTTACAATAAAAAAGCTTTACAATAGAATATTTATTGTTGAATTAAATAATAATTGTAGTCTTAAATCTTTTTCTTATTCAGATATTATAAATAAAACAATTAAAATTGACTATTGATAAGTTTACATATTGTAAAGGAAAATTTGCAATTTATAAATTATGTGATACAATGAAAGTAGTTAATACTGAAAGGAGAGATTTCATGAAAATAACATCAGTTAACGTAAGAATTGCTGAAAGTGCAGACTCTAAAATGAAAGGAATTGCTTCTGTAATTGTTGATGATTGCTTTGCAATACATGATATTAGAATTATAGATGGTGAAAAAGGATTATTTACTGCAATGCCTAGTAGAAAAACTAGTTCAGGTGAATATAGAGATGTAGCGCATCCTATTACATCAGATTGTAGACAATTATTTAATGATGCTATCTTAGAAGAATATAATAAACAATTACAATCAACAGAAACTTCTGAATAAGAAGTTTTTTTCATATTTATATAGATTTATCATATATTTTATTAGGTGATAAAATGGAAAACAATATAACATATAATCATAGTATTACATTAAATGAGAGAAAAAGCATTAATATTACAGGTGTAAAAAAAATAGAAAGATTTGATGAACAAGAATTTTTGCTTGAGACAATTATGGGATTTATTACTATAAAAGGTGAAGATTTAGAAATTATTAAACTAGATACATATCAAGGTAATGTTGCTATTAAGGGTAAGATAAATGGACTTACATATATGGAAAGTACTGATAAAAAAGACAAAGATTCCATATTAAATAAACTTTTTAAATGAGTTTAGTATTACAAATTAAAACAATTTTATTATCACTTATTTATGGTGCATTTTTATACTATTTTTTATATTTAAATAAAAAAATACTTTACAATGCTAAAGTATATATAAAAGCACTAGGAGCATTTTCAATAATGCTTTTGCTTACATTTTTATATTTTTTATTACTTAAAAATATAAATAATGGTATTTTTCATATATATGAAATTATATCTATTATTTTAAGCTATACACTAATTGCCTATGTAAATAAAAAATGATATAATTAAATAGGTGATAGTATGAGTAAGCGAATACCTAAAAAGTCTAAAAAAAGACTTATAGTATTTGGGATTCCTTGTTTAATTGTTATTTTGTATTTTATATTTCAATTAATGTTTTATGTATATAAAATATACGATTTAAAGAGTGAAGAACATAAATTAAATAATCAATTAAATGAAGAGAAATTTAAGGAAAAAGAACTTAGAACTGAAATAGATAAGTTACACGATCCTGATTATATTGCGCGTTATGCCAGAGAAACTTATTCATACTCAAAGAATGGTGAATATATTATTAAACTTAAAGATAAAACTAAAAAAAATCAAGAAGAGTTTAATATTGATATTAATATCGATTATCCATATTTAATATTAGGTGGTACTGGTTTATTTATAATAATAATTTTAATATCTTCAAAGAAAAAGGACTAGATAACTAGTCTTTTAATTTTAAATATATATAAAAAAATATTTTGAAATATTTGTAAAAAAACTATAAAAATATTTTAAAATGTGTTAAAATTATTTTAGGGTGATGATAATGACACTTGAAGATGTAAAAATTGCTTTAGATAGTAATGAATCTTTGACAGATGAGCTAAGAGATAATATTTATGGTTTAGTCCATATCTTCAATGAAAAATATCCTAATATCTCACTTAATAATTTATGTAATAATTTAAGTACTTTAAAAATTGTTAAATCAAATAAATTTTTAAATAAAAGAGTTTCTAAATATAACTACATGACAAATACAATAGAATTTAATATTGATGTGATAAATGAAGGATATGATATGAAACATGTACTTATGTATGATTTACTTCAAGTTATAACTAATAATGGAGTTATGACAGGATTTAATCAAAATGATAAATTTAGAGCTTTAAATGCTGGTTACACAGAAATTCTTACAAATAATTTAGTAGGTAATGAATCTGATATATCAAGTTTAGATTCAGAGATAATCTCTACAAATATAATCTCTTATATTTTAGGCGATGACATATTATTTAATGCATATTTTAATAATGATGCTGCTTTACTTACAAATGCAATGTTAGAGAAGGGATTTGTTTAATATGGATACAAATTTTGAAATAATGAAGGCTATGAATTATGCTTATGATAATCCTAATAATAGAGAACAAGTTAATATACATGAAACATTAGTAGATATATCAAAAAAATCAGTAATTAATCCTAATGTGGCAGAGGCTATATGTTCATATGCTAGCTTAAGTAGTGAAGAGAATGCTTATTTAAAGGCGATGGAAGGATTAAAGACTGTAAAAACAATTGATAATGGAATGAATAGAGTAAGAACAATGTAAATTGTTCTTTTTTTATTCTATTGGAGCTGTTCCTTTTATATAATATAAAAGTTTCATTTTAGTATCATTGGTTGCTAGTTTTCCATTTATTGGATTTATTATAACACCTTCTACATCATCAGGTGTTTTATACCAAGTATCATCATCATTAATTTCTAACTCTTCCATTGAATCAATCCATAAATTTTTCATAATACTTCCAATTTTTACATCAACTTTTTTATTATTATCATATCCCATCCATATTCCCATAATATATTTTTTATTGTATCCAAATATTAAGTGGTCTGTATCAGTTGTTCCTGTTTTAATTGCATATTTTCTACTTATTTTAGGCGCAATCATTAGGCATGTTGGTGAATTATAGTCAACTAAAGCTTTGTCATATGAACTAGTAAGTAATTCATTTAGTATAAATGTATTCTTTTTATCGAGTACTTCTTTTTTAGAATCTTTATATGAATATAGTATGTTTCCATCCATATCAAGTACCTTTTTTATAAAATGAGGTTTTATATATGTGCCTAAATTAGCGAGAGTTGAATATGCTCCCATCATGTTTAGAATATTTATCTCATCAGTTCCTAGTGCTGCTGAGATATTATTATCTATATTTTTGATACCAAGTTTATTTGCAGTTTCTATTAATGTTTTTTCGCCTAAGAATATATGTGTTTTTACTGCATATATATTATCTGAATATGCAATAGCAGCACTCATGCTGATTGGAGCATTTGCATATATATCATTATAGTTTTTAGGAGAATATGTTTTGTTTTTATCTATATTAAATGTCGTTTTTTCACTTGTAAATGTGCTTGATGGTGTAAACCCATTTTCTAGTGCAGCATAATATAAAAATGGTTTTATGGTAGAACCAACTTGTCGTTTACTCATTGTAACACGATTAAATTCACTTTTAGAAAAATCTTTACCACCAGCTATTGCTTTAACTTCACCTGTAGATGGGTCCATAATAACACTTGCAATTTCTAACTCTTCATCCGTCATATATTTATGTATATTTTTATTTAATATATCATTTGCGCGTGAATCAAAAGTTGTATATATTTTTATTCCTCCAGTTTCAATTAAAGAAGATGGAATAGATGAGATATTTCTAAGTTCATTCATTACAGCATCTTCAAAATATTTAGATATAGTATTTTCAGATTCTTTATCAATTTTTTTAAAGTTTAATTCTTCTTTATATGCATTATCCATATCTTTTTTTGATATGTATTTATTTTTAACCATTGCCTTAAGTATTATCTTTTGCCTTTTTTTTGCTTTTTTATAGTTTATAAAAGGTGAATAGTTTGATGGAGATTTTGGAATGCCTGCTAGCATTGTTGCCTCAGCAAGCGTTAAATCACTTGCTTTTTTTCCAAAATAAAAGTTACTTGCATTTTCAATTCCAAATACACCACCATAGTTTATTGTATTTAAATAACCCTCTAAAATCTTATTTTTAGAGTAATGTGCTTCTAACCTTATAGTTAATATAGCTTCAATTATTTTTCTATTCCATGTTTTATCAAATGTTAAAAATAAATTTTTAGCGAATTGCTGCGTGATAGTAGATGCACCTTGAATATTATTTTTTTCTTTTATATTAATATACATTGCTTTTATAATTCTAAATGGGTCAAAACCGAAATGTTTATAAAAATTTTTATCTTCAATAGATATTGTTGCATCAATTAAATATGGGCTTATATTTTTAAGCTTTACCCAGCTGTTTTTAGTATTATTAAATACTTTAGCGTTATTGTCATACATATAAATATTACCAGCATTTTTAATAGGTAACTTTGGGCTTATTTTTGCATAAATAAAAACAATTAAATAAAGTAATAATATAACTGTTAATAATAGTATAGAAAGTCTAAATAATTTACGAAGTAATTTCATATAATCACCTATATTTTATTATTTATAAAATATCTAATTTTATAACACTTGATTATATAAAAAAATATGGTATAATTACGTTTGAAATGAGTGATTTTTATGCCTAAGTGTAAAATTAGCTATAAAATTAATGGTGATAAGTTTAATACTTTAGGAATATATAAGAATAATAGACTATCATTTATGGAAGATGATATTAAGTTTAATATTATTATTAAAGATAATTCTTTAGAACTTATTAGAGAAAACACTGAATATAGATTAAAGTTAATACTATCTATTAATTCAAATTGTATATATGAGCTTAAAAATATTAATGTTGGTAAGCTTAATATTGCTGTTGAAAAAAAGATGCTTGATATAAAAGATGGTTTTATTAAAGCAAAATATAAATTAGATGATGCTTTATTTGATTTAGAGCTTACATATGAGGTGATATAATGATTATAGATATTTTAAATGAAAAAATAAGTGAAATTTTAGGTAATGATAATATTCGTGTAATAAGATCTAATAGAAGAGAACTTTGTGATTATCAATCAGATGATGTTTTTAAACTTGCTAAAATAGAACATAGAAATCCAATGGAAATTGGTGAGGAGATAGTAGAAAAACTTAATTCTATTAGTGATTTTAATGAATATTTTGATAAAGTTGAATTTGTACGTCCTGGATTTATCAATATAACTGTAAGTGATAAATTAATTAATAAAGTTTTACGTGATATGATGAATAAACCTAAATTTGGTTTAAATAAACCAGAAAAAGAAGAATTATTCTTTTTAGATTATGGTGGACCTAATGTTGCAAAACCCCTACATGTAGGGCATATGAGAACTGCAATAGTAGGTGAGTCTATTAAAAGAATAATCTCATATATGGGACATAAAACTATATCAGATGTTCATTTGGGTGATTATGGACTTCAAATTGGTCAAGTTATTTATGGTATAAAAAAAGATGGTATTGATATTAACGATATAACTTTAGAGTACTTAGAAGAGACTTATCCTAAGATGAGTGCTTTATGTAAAGTAGATGAAGCTGTTAAGAATGAATGTGCAACAATAACAAAAGAATTACAAGATGGGAATTTGGAATATCAAAAACTTTGGAAAGTAATACTTGAAATATCAGGTAATGATATAAAAAGACTTTATAGATATTTAGATGTATCATTTGACCTATGGCAAGGTGAGTCTGATGCATATAAATATATTGGTAAGACTGAGGAATTTTTAAATAGTAAGAATTTACTTGAGATAAGTGAAGGGGCTAAAATAGTTAATGTATCAGAAGAATCTGATAAATTAGAAATACCTCCATTCTTATTTGAAAAATCAAATGGAGCATATCTTTATGGTACAACTGATTTAGCGACTATTTATGAAAGAATGGAGCGTTTTAATCCTGATCATATTTTATATATAGTTGATAATAGACAAAATCTTCATTTTGAACAAGTGTTTAGAGTTTGTAAAAAATCTAATTTAACTCCAAGTACTGATTTGGAATTCTTAGGATATGGTACTGTTAATGGAATGGATGGTAAACCATATAAAACAAGAAGTGGTGATGCACCAAAACTTGATAATTTATTTAATGAAGTAAAAGAAATATTTTTAAATAAAAGAGAAGAAAATAAAAGTATGGAAGATAAAGATTTAGATATAATAGTTAATGCTATACTTAAATTTGCTGATTTACAAAATTCAAGAGAAAGAGACTATATATTTGATATAAATAAATTTTCTAATGTGGTTGGTAAAACTGGTCCTTATATTTTGTATACTGACTTACGTATTAAAAAAATACTTGATGGAACAAGCATTTTAGATTTGTCAGATAACATATATAATGAAGTTGATAGAAATCTAAGACTAGGATTAACTGAATTTAATATCGCACTTAATCATGCATTTTTAGAGAGAAAACCAAGTTATGTAGCAGACTATATTTATAATTTGGCAGTTCTTGTTAATAATTTTTATCAAAATAACTATGTTTTAAATGAAAAAAATGAGCTTAAGAAAAATGATTGGTTATATGTTTTAAGTCTTACTAATAAAATGTTAGAAGAATTACTTGACTTAATAATGATTAAAATTCCAACATTTATGTAAAAAATATTGACATTATATAATAATGTTGTTAAAATTAAACACGAATTATGCATAGGAGAGGATAATATGAAGTTGAAAAATATAAGCCCTGAAGAATTAGAACTTATGTCATATACTGATATTACTTATATGATGTTAAAAGAATCAAAAAAAGCAATGAATACTCCAACTTTATTTAAGGAAATTTGTAATATGTTAGATTTATCAGAATCTACATTTGAAGATAAGATAGGAGATTATTATACATCACTTACAATGGATAAAAGATTTGTTATGTTAGATAATAATGAATGGGATATAAGAGATAATCATTCAGTTGAAATTGTAATGGATGATGAAGATGAAGATGAAGAGGTAGAAGAGATTCAAGAAGATATTATTGAAGAAGAGGAAAGTGATGATACACTTTATGATGATGAATCTGAAATAGATGATGAAGATGAACCTCTTCCACTTTTAGATGAAGATGAAGAAGAACTAGATTTAGAAGACTAGTTCTTTTTTTGTAATGAGTGATTATTATGTTAAAAAATGTAAAGAAAAAATAATGTTCTTTGATAATTATTTTTTCAATGATATAATTTATATAGTAGTGTAAGGAGGTAAAGATTATGAAAAAAGGATTTACACTTATAGAACTTTTGGCTGTAATAGTAATATTAGCACTTGTTGCACTTATAGCAATTCCAATGCTTACAAAAATAGTTGAGCGTACTAAAAAAGGAGAAGCAGAACAATCTGCAATTGGATATAATGATGCCATCAATAAACAAATGGCAGCCAATTTAATAGATTCTGATGATGCTAACAATATAAATGAAGGCATATATGATGCTCCATTTGCTTCTAAATTTAAAGTTAATGTAAAAGGTCAAATGCCAACAACAGGATGGGTAGAAGTTACTAAAAAAGGTGTTAATAGATATTCATTAGTAATTGGTGAATATGTTGTATCTTTTAATGGAAAAGAAACAACTATAGTTAAAGGAAAAAAATCAAATGCAAAACCTGATGGTAAAAAAGTTGAGACTTTAAATGAAGATGAAGAAAAAGAAACTAAAAAAACAGAAGGAAAAAAGAACGATATTACTAATAATGCTTTAATTGTTGATGTTAAAGATAAAACGTATAAAGCAATAGTATATTTAGATCCAACTAATTTAACAAATAAATGTAATGAGACAAATAGCGTTAGTACAAATGAAACAAAAACAGGATGTATGAAGTGGTATGTTTTTGATGATTCTGATGATAATTATACAATGATTCTTGATCATAATACTACAGCAAGAATAAGATGGTATAGTTCAAATAAAAATGTTGATTATGAAACAAGTAGCGTTAAAACTATAGTAGATGAATTAATATCTAAAAATGGATGGGTAGTAAAACCAAGATTAATAACTGCAGATGAAATAACTAAAATAACTGGAAAAACAAACTTTAATTCTGCAGATTTAAATAGTTATTTCTATTTTGACACATTAACTAAAAGCTCTGCTAAGTTTAGTTCTTCCGTTAGAAGTAAATATGACTGGTTATTTAATAATATTTATAGATGTAAGACTGATTATGGATGTACTATAGAAGATAATAAAAAATATGAATACTATGATAATCCAAGTTCTTTAGCTAATATATATGGATACTGGACATCAACACCAACTGGTAAACTAGGTGCAACTACACGTGTTTGGGTTGTAGATAGACCAGGAAGTATGGGAAGAGCGAATGCATCTGATATGAATTATGGTATTCGTCCAGTTATTACATTACCTAAAAATCAGTTTAAATAAAAAATAAGAGATTAAATATCTCTTATTTTTATTTGAAGTGGTAGTAGATAAGTATTGAACAAATGCATGCTAGAAGGATTAATCCAACCACTTTCAATATAGTTTTCTTCAAAACATATCCCTCCTAATTATATAAGTCTCATTTCATCTTCTGTATAAAATGGTTTAT
>JAFUZI010000027.1 GCA_017476705.1 Bacilli bacterium | reverse complement strand
TTTGATTTTATAGGATCTGTTATATCAAAAAAATATAAACTAGCATCTAAAACTATCAAACTTGATAGGCCAAATGAATGGATATTTATTAAATATAATAAAAAGCCTTATATGTTACCTTTATGTTATGTTAATAAGTTTTTTAATAAATTAGTTAATGGTGAGTATTTATATAGGTATAAAAACATTTCATATCATTTAATACATATAGATTTAATTGAAAAGTTCTCTTATATAAAACTTAAATATCATAGAGCATATAAGTTAACTAAAGTAGATAGTTCTAAAGAAATAGAATCATTTAAATTTGAAAAGTTTATTTTTGATGCCTTCTACTATGCAGATGATATGTTATTATATGAGACAGATAATAAAGAATTTTATCCAATAAAAAATATTAATGATTTAGAGTATTTAAAAAAAAATAACCATTAAGGTTATTTTTATATGTTTTTAACTAATTTATTGTAGTCAACAAAACTATCTAATTCTTTAGCATTTTTAATAATTTCTTCAATATGTTCAAAGTCTATTTTCTCAATATAAGTAGTATCATACCAAGCATCTATGTCCATATAGTTTTGAACCATTTTCTCTAAATCATTTATAGATGAATCTGGAAAATAACTACTAATTTTTAAAGCAACATCATGAGCACTATTATTATGTACATAATCTAGTGCTTTATTAATAGCTTTTTTAAATCCTTTTAATTCTTTTAAGTGTTTATCTATATAACTTTTTTTAGCATTATAAGCAGTATATGGAACTGTCCCTCCAAGTTTTCCAACAGAGGCTACAATATGTCCATATCCTTGTTTAACTAGAGTGGTTGCTGTTGGTTCAAATAAAGCAACAAAGTCTCCATTACCACCTATAAAAGCACCAGTTGTTGCGCTAAAGTCATAACTAGTATCAAAGTTCATATCAGAAGTTTTAAGTCCATTTTTATTAATCGCATATTCAAGTGTCATAGCAGGCATTCCTGCAATTCTCCCAGCTATAACATGTTTTCCTTTTAAGTCACTTACTTTAAAGTTTTTAATTTTATCTCTAGCTACTAAGAAACTACCATCTCTTTTAGTTAAACCAGCAAAGTTAACTAAATAGTCTTTCTCACCATTCTTATAAACATATATAGTTGCCTCACTTCCACAAAATCCGATATCAACATCACCAGATAATACTGCAGCTGTAACTTTATCAGCACCTGGTGTTAGTATAAATTCAACATCTAATCCTTCATCTTTAAAGTATCCAAGTGAATCAGCTAAATATTGTGGAGCATAAAAAATAGAGTGGGTAACCTCAGCTACTTTAATTTTTTTAAGTGAATTATTTTCGTCTTTTCTCTTAATTAAGATAGCTGTTGATATAATTATTATAATAAGAACAATAGGTATAAATAATCTCTTCATAACATCCTCCCATATGTATTATATTCATGAATTTTTTATTTGACATTAAATTAATAGTTTGATATAATCGTTAGGTGCCTAACAAATTAGAGGTGAAGTATGAAAAGTATAGGATTTGAAATAAAAGAAATAAATGATTTACTAATTAAAAAAATATCAAAAGATGCACAGTTAGAAAATAGATGTATTATTACACCAACTCAAGTTAAGATTGTATCTTATTTAGAGTGTAATAAGAAAAATACTACATATCAAAAAGATATAGAAGTATATTTAAAAAGTAAGAAGTCAACTGTATCAGGTATACTAGATACAATGGAGAAGAATAATTTAATTAAGAGAGTTAATGATCCTAAAGATTTAAGACTTAAACAAATTGTTCTAACTGAATACGCTAAAGATAAAATTAATAATATTAAATTAAAATTAGAAAAAATAAATAATGATTTAGGAAAAAATATAAGTAAGGAAGACTTAGAAGTATTTTTTAAAGTAACAAATCAAATAAAAAATAATATAAATAACAAGGAGGATTAAAATGATAAAAATTTTAAAGTCATTAAATAAAAAAGATTATTTAATAGTTTTAGTAAGTTTTATGTTAATCATTTTTCAAGTATGGTTAGATTTAAAATTACCTGATTATATGTCTGAAATTACAAGACTTGTTCAAAGTGAAAATGCGACTGTATCTGATATAATGAGACAAGGATTTTATATGTTATCTTGTGCATTTGGAAGTTTAATATCAGCTATAATAGTTGGTTACTTAACTAGTAAGTTATCAGCAACCCTTTCATATAAAATAAGAGAACGCTTATTTAAAAAAGTAAATGAGTTTAATATGGAAGAGATGAAAAACTTTAAAACAAGTAGTTTAATTACTCGTACAACAAATGATATTACAAATATTACAATGTTTTTCTCTATGGGACTTCAACTTATTATAAAAGCACCAATTACGGCTATTTGGGCTATACTTAAAATATTAAATAAAAACTTTACATGGAGTATGTTAACAGGTGGAGCTGTATTAATTTTAATTACTATGGTAGTAGTATTAATTATTACAGTTTTACCTAAATTTAAAGTTGTTCAAAAGTTAATTGATAATATTAATAATGTTGCTCGTGAAAACTTAACTGGTATTAGAGTAATTCGTGCGTTTAATGCAGAAGACTTTCAAACAACAAAGTTTGAAGACGCTAATGATAATTTAACTAAAACACAAATGTTTACACAAAAGATGATGTCTATAATATCACCTGTAATGTATTTAGTTATGAATATGCTAACAATTTTAATTTATTTTGTTGGCGCATATTTAATAGAAAATGCACTCTTAGCTGATAAGATTAATCTATTTAGTGATATGGTTGTATTTTCAAGCTACGCTATGCAAGTTATTATGTCATTTTTGATGCTTGCTGTAATATTCATAATGTATCCAAGAACAAGTGTATCTATATCTCGTATTAATGAAGTATTAGATACTGATGTTAAAGTAAAAGATGGAACATTTGATTCTGATACTAAAGAATTAGGTGTAGTTGAATTTAGAAATGTTTCATTTAAATATCCAGATAGTGAAGAATATGTACTTAAAGATATTTCATTTAAGACTAAATTAGGTGAGACTATTGCCTTTATCGGTTCAACAGGATCTGGTAAATCAACTTTAATTAATTTAATACCAAGATTTTATGATGCTACTGAAGGTGAAATATTAGTAGATGGCATTCCTATTAAAGACTATAAACTAGATAGACTTCACTCTAAAATGGGATATGTATCTCAAAAGGCTGTTTTATTTAATGGAACAGTTAAATATAATGTGTGTTATGGACTTGATTCTAAGGAAGAAAAACTTGAAGATGCAATTAAAGTATCACAAGCAAGTGAATTTATATCAAAAATGACAGATAAGACTGATTCAATGATTTCACAAGGTGGTACAAATATATCAGGTGGACAAAAACAGAGAATCTCTATTGCAAGAGCTATTTGTAAAGATCCAGAATTCTATATCTTTGATGATTCTTTCAGCGCACTTGATTATAAAACTGACTATTTACTTAGACATGAATTAAGTAAGTATGCTAAAGACGCAACAGTATTTATAGTAGCTCAAAGAATTGGTACTATTATGAATGCTGATAAAATAATCGTTTTAGATAATGGTAATGTAGTAGGCTCAGGTACACATAAAGAATTACTTAAAAACTGTAGTGTTTATAAGGAAATTGCATATTCACAATTATCAAAGGAGGAGTTAGAAAATGAAGGGTAGAAATATAAAACCTGAAAAGGCAAATAATTTTGGTGAAGCCATAAAAAAATTATTTACTAATTTAAAAGATTTTAAATTTTTAATAATCATTTCCATACTTCTTTCTACT
>JAFUZI010000026.1 GCA_017476705.1 Bacilli bacterium | reverse complement strand
TTCTTTTCAATTTTTAAATATTTTAAAAATTGAAGAAATATATCATTTATCATTTTTTTATTTCACTTCTTTTTAATATATTTTCATCTAAACCAGCGATTTTATTCATTTCATGGTATACTACATTATTTCCTTCAAACGAAAAACTTATTTGGCCATGGATATTATTTATATCGGTCATTTCAAGCAAATGTTCTTTATTATTTAGTATATATCTATTAATATTAAATAAATAATCTTCATATGTTCTTATATCTTTAAATCTATCGTAACATGCAATAACACTAGCTAAGCTTCTTACATCCTGATATTTTACATACTCATCTCTTATAAGTGGATTTATAAACATATTTGCAAAGATTCTTTGAAAATTTTTAACTGTATGAAGATTGATATCTTCATAATAATGTTGTACAAATTCTTTAAAACTATCTTTTTTACATTTATTAAAAAAAGTAATAATAAGTTTAGATACATCACTTACTTTAACCTTATTACTAATCACAGGTAGATACTCATTTTCTGTAAGAACAAAATGTGTTTTAAGATATGCCTTACCATTATACTTTGTTTGATGCATAATAAGTATTTCAATTTCATTACTACTAATTTTACCAATATTAACAAGATGATCTTTTATCTGTTTCATACTGAAATTACTTGTTTTTTTATCAATATTCTGTATACTTGTTGCTATTTTTTTATCACCATCTATTGTTATTTCAATGATTTTAGGCTCAATATCAAATGCTACTAAATAATAATTATTCATTCTATCACCTGTGATTAATATACCATATATTAAATTAAAAAAGCAAATTATATAATCTTTATTATAACAAAAAAAGAAGAAAATTATTCTTCTTCATATTCACATACTGAACATTTAATTTTTTTATTTTTTTTAACTAACATACTACCACATTCAGGGCAAGACTCACCTGTTGGCATATCCCAGTAAGCTGTTTTACATTTAGGGAAATTATTGCATCCGTAAAATACTTTACCTCTTTTACTTTTTTTCTCAATTATTTTGCCATCACAATTAGGGCAATCGCATACTTCTTTTATTTTCTTTTCATCTGCTCTAACATATTTACATTCAGGGAAATTACTGCATGCAATAAACTCTCCATATTTTCCTTTTCTAATTACAAGTGGATGACCACATTCTGGACAATCTTCTCCGATCTTTTCAGGATCCTTTTTTTCCATATTATCAAATGCATCTTTAACCATTGGTTCAAAATCTTTATAAAATTTAGAAAGTGCTTGATACCAAATAATATCTCCATCAGCTATCTTATCTAAATCAGTTTCCATAGATGCTGTATATTTAACATTTATTAAATTAGAGAAGAATTCTTGAAGTTTATCTGTAACTTCAATACCAATACTTGTTGGATGAAATTTTTTATCTTCAATCGTTACATATCCTCTATCTTTAATATTACTCATTATAGTTGCATATGTACTAGGTCTTCCAATACCTAGTTTTTCCATCTCTTCTACAAGTTTAGCTTCAGTGTATCTTGCAGGAGGCTGTGTAAAGTGTTGTTCTTTTTCAATAGAGTTAGATAGTATTACTTTAGATTTATAAGTCTCAAAATTAGGAAGTATTTTATCTTTTGATGATTCATAATCACTATATACTTTTAAGTAACCATCAAAAGTTATAATTTGTCCTGTTGCTTTAAACTTATAATCATGATTATTTAAAACTACTGTTGTATTATCTGTTGTTGCACTTGCCATTAAACTAGCTAGAGCTCTTTTATATATTAATGAATAAAGCTTAAACTCATCATTTGTTAAATAAGGCTTTATGCTTAAAGGATCTCTTTTTATACTAGTTGGTCTAATTGCTTCATGTGCATCTTGAACATTTTCAGTTTTTTTAGATACTTTAACTGATCCCACATAATCTTTACCAAATTTAGCTTCAATATATTTTAAAGTATCGCTTATAAATTCATTAGAAAGTCTTATTGAATCTGTACGCATATAAGATATTAGACCGACAGTTTCATCTTCTAGTTCAATACCTTCATATAATTTTTGAGCTATTTGCATAGTCTTCTTAGCTGAAAAGTTAAGTATATTTGATGCTGCTTGTTGAAGTGTTGATGTTGTAAAAGGAGCTTTTGATTGTTTCTTCTTAGATTTTTTATCTACACTTTCTATTTCAAATGAATTACCCAATTTATCTAAAATGGTATTAGCTTCAAATTCAGTTTTAATTTCTATTTTTTTACTCTTATATCCAAACAATTCGGCGTCAAAATCATTAAACAATGCTTTTATAGTCCAATATTCTTCTGGATTAAATGCTTCTATTTCTCTTTCTTTGTCTACAATTAATTTTAGCGCAACTGATTGTACACGTCCAGCGCTAGTTCCACTTGTTTTATTTTGAATAAGTTTAGATAATCTAAATCCTATTATTCTATCAAGTATTCTTCTAGTTTCTTGGGAATTTACCAAGTTTTGATCTATCTTTCTTGCGTGAGCAAATGAATCTAGAATAGCATTCTTAGTAATTTCATTGAATACAATTCTCTTATAATGATTATCATCTAATCCTAAAACATCATATAAATGCCATGATATTGCTTCTCCCTCACGATCCGGGTCGGTTGCAAGATATACAAAATCTGTTTTTTTAACATCTTTTTTTAATTCATCTATTACTTTCTTTTTACCTTTTATAGTTACATAATCAGGTTTAAAATTATTTTCAATATCAACACCAAATCCAAATTTTCCTTTTGTTGATAAATCTCTAATATGACCTTTAGATGATACTACTAAATAGTCTTCTCCTAAATATTTACCAATTGATTTGGTTTTTGCTGGTGATTCCACTATTACAAGTTTTTTCATAAATCACTTCCTCATTTATTACTTATACACTATATATTTTTTCTTGTCAATTCTATTCATCAAATTAATCATTAAGAAAAAGTCTTACCACATCTACTTCCCCATGTATCTATTACCTTATCATTTTTAATTATTCTTAATATTTCACAATTATTAGAGCATCCTTTGCATTCAAATCCTGATGTATTAAATTTTAAGTCTTTTATATTTAAATTATAAGTATTACCATTACTATATTTATGTGACAAAATTGCAATTCCTAAAGCTCCCATTAAATGTCCATTATCATCAACTATAATATCTTCATTAAGCACTTCTTTAAAGTATTTAACAACACCTTTATTCTTACTTACACCTCCTTGAAATACTATTGGATGGGCTATATGTTTTCCTTTTGCTACGTTATTTAAATAGTTTAAGACAATACTTTTACACAATCCTGCTGCAATATCTTTTTTATCATACCCTGCTTGTGCTTTATGTACTAAATCTGATTCTGCAAATACAGTACAACGTGCAGCTATTTTAACAGGGTTATTTGAAGTTATTGCAATATCTCCAAATTCTTCTATTGGAATATTTAATCTTTCTGCTTGGCTTGACAAAAAAGCACCAGTTCCTGCTGCACATAATGTATTCATAGAATAATCAGTTATAATGCCATCTTGTATGATAATTATTTTAGAATCCTGACCTCCAATTTCTAATATTGTGTGAACGTCTTTATAAAGTGATATTGTACCTATAGCATGCGCAGTTATTTCATTTTTAACAACGTTTGCATCAAGCATTTCACCAATTAATTTTCTAGCTGATCCAGTTGTTCCTATTCCTTTTACCAAATATTCTTTTGGTAGTTCTTTTTTTAAATTAGCAATTAGTTTTTTTACGGAGTCAACTGGAGAACCATTTGTCCATATGTATGAGCTTGCTATAATATTATTATCACTATCTATAATGACGCCTTTCGTTGAAATTGACCCTATATCAATTCCGAGATAACAGTTTTTCATTTTCTCGCCTCATTTCTATCATATCTAAAAATGCATCAATACGTGTTTTTATACCAGTTTCATCTGTATTAGCATCAAATGAAAAAAACAATACTGGCGTATTATATTCATGCGCTATTTTATTTATTATTGGCATTGCACCAATTTCTGGCGTACAAAATGATGACTTTATATGGATTATTCCATCATAATTATTTAGGCACAAATACTCACATCTTGCTATATTATCTAGCGCATCTGCACCCATTTTGTATTTAATTCTTGTATGCATTAGCATTTTCTTAACCATTCTAGCTTTCTTAAATATTAAATATTCAACATTTGTAAATCTTTTTATCTCAACATTATATGATGCCAATAATTTTTCTAAATAATAATTAGAAAACGGTTCCATAATAGTATATAGTTCTCCAATTATACCTATTTTTATTGGATTATTAGGTTTATTTATTTTAATTCTTTTTAATCTTTTTATACCATTTTTATATACCTTATAAAGCCCAAATAAACTTTTAACATTTAAAAATTGATTCATAATTTTTTCTTTTTCTCTTATAAAAGATCCTGATACTTCTTCAAATCCAATGTTATTTCTTATATATTCATCAATTCTATCCATATATTTAATCATATAACGAGTTATTACCCCATACTTTATAATTTTAAAATAATTTGGATGTTTATCAATTTTTAAATATTCTTGTTTTATTCTTTTTAAATTAGATTTCCCTTCAATTACAAAATTAACCATTGTAAATTTATAACCTAAATCTCTTAATATTTTTTCTTGTAACTCAGAATAATATCCATATCTACAACCACCACCTGCGTGAACTAATATATTAGCTCCATTTTCCAAGCATTCAATAAATGTACCAAGCGTATATTTAAATGGCATACATACAAAAGATGGTGAATACTTATTTCCAAGTTCAACTGTTTTATTTGTTATTTTAGGCGGAATTATAACTTCTACATTAGAAGCATTTTTAAAAAAATAAATAGCTGGTACATAATAATCTCCCATTATTGGAAAAGCTATTTTTCGCATGTTTTATTCCTTTCATTTATTATATCTATAAAGCTTTCTATTCTAGTCTCAATCCCAGTTAAACTAGATAAATCATCAATTATAATATTTATATAAGGAAGATTTATTTTTCTTAAAGCAAGTTCATTAGCAAGTGAGTCAGGGCCACATGGGAATGTTGATAAAAATATTATTCCATCAATCTTATTTTTAACAAGTTCTATTGATCCTATTATTTCTTTATTATATTTAAAATATAAGTTTCTAGATATCTTTTTTGATAGTTTGTTTGTTTTTTCTTTATTAAATAAATCACTATATATAATATCAATATTTTTCTCTTCTAACATTTTAACAATAGGACTACCAATATATTCATCATATATATTATATGGATGAGATACAATTAACACTTTCTTATTATCACTATTTAATTTATTACTATTTTCTCTAATTAATCTAGTTTCTTTATTCATAGTTTCTATTTTAGCTTTATTATATGAATTAATAATTGTTGTATAGTTAAATTTTAAATAGGCACCCATCTTAATAAAACCTTTTGTCTCATCCTCACCCCTAGTGTAATCAATATTAAAATCTAATATTTTTATATCAAATAAATTATTTATTATGTCATAAATAGCTAAGAAATTAGTACATGTTTGATCATTATATCCAAAGTTATCAATCCTAGGGATTACTATATAATCAACCTTATCTTTTAAATAAAAAACATGGCCTATATAATTTTTAAGTGACATACACATTTCACTATAACCATACTTTATTCCATTATCTATTATTTCTTTATTAGTTTTAGGCGAAATAATAACTTCACAATCAAGATTTTCAAAAAATTTTTCAAGCAATGTTCCATAATAATAGTAATATAAACCTCTAGGTATTCCTATTTTAATTTTTGCCAATTTTATCACCTAATTAATAATACTAAAGTTTAAACTTTTTATGCATAAAAAAAGAAGCATTAGCTTCTATATTTTTTTATAATTAATTCAAATAGTTTTAAGCCATCCATTGCTGATGTTGTAATTCCACCTGCATATCCAGCGCCTTCTCCTATTGGATATATTCCATCTATATTTGAATTAAATGTTTCATCTCTAACTATTCTTACAGGTGATGATGTTCTAGATTCTACTGCTGCAATTATTGCATCATCAGAATTAAAACCTTTAATTTTACCTCCAAAATACTCTATTGCCTCTTTTAATGCATCTGTTATATATTCTGGAAACACTTCATTTATATTAGCTAATGTATAGTTTCCTTTCATTACAGGATTAACACTTCCAAGAGATAATATTTTATTTTCTCTAAATGCTTTATATGTTTGAATTGGAATTAAGCCTTTACCAATATTATATGCTTTTTCTTCCAAGACTCTTTGAAACTCTATTCCATCAAGTGGACTACTTCCATAATCTTTTGGAGATACTGTAACAATTAAAGCACTATTGGCATTTTCTTCATCTCTTTTATAATTACTCATACCATTTATGGCAAGTCTATTCTTTTCACTAGATGCATTAACTACAAAACCACCCGGGCACATACAAAATGAATATACTCCTCTATTATTCGAAGAATGATATGTAAGCTTATAACTAGCTGGTGGAAGATTAAATTCACCATTATATTGAGCATTATTTATCAGTTTTTGTGGGTGCTGAATACGAATTCCAAGTGCGAAAGGTTTTGGCTCCATATATATTCCTTTATCGTGCAACATTTTAAATGTATCTCTTGCAGAATGACCTATAGCAAGTACTAAGTCATCAGTTTCAATTTCTTCCGAATCATTAACAGTTATACTTTTTATTTTATTATTTTCTATTTTAATATCAGTTAAACATGTATTATATCTAATCATTCCTCCATTAGATAAAATAGTATTTCTCATATTTTTTATTACGTCTCTTAATATGTCTGTACCAATATGTGGTTTACTATCATATAATATTTCTTCAGGCGCACCATTTGATACAAATATTCTAAATACTTCTTTTTGTCTATTTTCTTTATCTTTTTTTAGTGTATTTAATTTGCCATCAGAAAATGTTCCTGCACCACCTTCTCCAAATTGAACATTAGAATTAATATTTAATTTATTATTTTTCCAAAAGTCTTCAATTGATTTTACTCTATCTTCTACTTTCTCACCACGTTCAATCATTATAACTTTATATCCTTCTTTAGATAACATATAAGTTGTAAATAATCCTGATGGTCCTGAGCCGACTACTATTATTGGTTTTTCTTGCTTTTTTATTCCTGTTATTTCATATTTATAAGCATCATCTGGAGTAATAATAACATCTTCATTTAATTTTATTTTACTTTCATCTTTTAAGCTAATATCAACTTCAAATATATATTTTAGTCTATCATGCCTTGCATCTAATGATTTTTTATTTATCTTTAAGTCCAATATTTCATTTGAATTTATGTTTATTTTTTTAGCTACATTACTTCTTATATCTGATATGCTATAATCTATTTTTACCTCAACTTGTCTTACTCTAATCATTAGATCTACCTGCCTTATATCCTGTTATAAATGCGAATTCTAAATTATATCCGCCACATTTACCATCCGCGTCTAATATTTCTCCTGTAAAATATAAACCTTTTTGTTTTAATGACTCCATAGTACCAGGATTTATTTCATTTAATGGAATACCTCCTGAACATGTTTGAGCTCTATCAAAGCCTGTTGTATCAATTATCTCTAAATTAAAGTTAGTTATATTATCAGCTAAAACTATTTTTTTAGAATTTGATATATCATTCCATTTTAGGTCTCTGTCAATATTAGAAAGTTTTAATATCAAATTAACTAACTTATAATTTAATAAGCCATCTAATAGTTCAGATATAGTTCTATTTATGACCATTTTATTTCTATTATTCATATAGTTAATAAATTTCTCTGAGCTTTTTAAAAATGGTAAGAAATTAATTTTTAAAATAGGAGTTGATACTAGTAAATCTCTTGATATCATACTACTTAAGTTATATACACATACACCACTTACTCCATAATCAGTTAATTGAATTTCCCCA
>JAFUZI010000025.1 GCA_017476705.1 Bacilli bacterium | reverse complement strand
TTTAAGTGCATGGTTTGTTATTATAGGGTTTATTTTAGCAAGTAATGGTGCTCATTCAATAATATTATCATCAAATATTTTATTTAAGATAGAAAATAAAGGATATTTGGAAAGAAGAATTAAAGCATTATTCCTTGCAGTAGTGCTTGTATTTTTAATTATATTTATAATTGGCGTGTTAGGATTCGGTAATATTATATTAAGTTTTATACTTAGTCTTAAAATTTTTAAAAGTGTATCAAGCGTTATTTATAGTGCGTTTATATTCTTGAAGTGGCCAGTCAGTATAATACTTGTATTTTTCTTAATAAAGGTTATATTCACAATTGCACCTGATAAACATATACCAAGTAAATATATGAATAGGGGATCATGGTTTACAACAATAGGATTAATAATAGCATCATTAATTTATTCATATTATGCTAATAACATTGCAAATTATAGCTATATATATGGTAATTTGGCTAATATTATTGTTTTAATTATATTTGTTTATGTTATTTCATATCTCTTAGTCCTTGGAATAGCATTAAATGCGAATATTTATAATATTGAAAAAGATAGCGAATAAGCTGTCTTTTTTGTATAAAAAAAAGAATACATTGTATTCTTATTCGGCAGAAATTTCTTCTACATTTGTTCTAGCATTTTTCTTTAAAGTTCTAAGTTCTCTAGCACTCATTTTAACTTTAGTACCATCTTCTAATGTTACTTTTTGTAAGTTAGGAAGTTGAGCATGTCTTGTAGCTCTTAGAGAGTGTGATCTTCTATTTCCAAATAAAGGTTTTTTAGCAGTTGCTTTTATAGCCATAATATTCCCTCCTTTAATTCATCTATGCCTTATAATTTTACTATAAAAAATGATTAAAGTCAAATAATTCTTAACAAAAACTATAAAATATAGTAAAATTATTTTAGGAGGTTATGTTATGATTTATACACCACTTTACATAAAAACTGATTATTCATTACTTACAAGTTTGATTAAGATTGATGATTTAATTGAATATGCAAATAAACATAATATTAAATCATTAAGTATTACTGATGATAATTTATGCGGAGTAATTGAATTTTATAATAAATGTATAAAAAATAACATAAAGCCTATATTAGGGTTAAATTTATCCATTGAAGATGTTGAATTGGTACTTTATGCTAAAAATTATAATGGATATTTAAATTTAATTAATATAATGTCTTTGAAAGAAGAGAATGTTTTAACTATTAATAATTTAAATGAAAATTTAAATAATATTGTTTTGATAATACCTTTCAAATATCAAAAATTTATTGAAAAATTTAAGTGTAATGATATATTTGTTGGATTTGAAAATAAGAGTGAAGAAGCTAAATTAGGTAATAATAAAATATATTTAAAAGAAACTTTATATTTAAATAAGGAAGATGCAGGTTATTTAAAATATTTAACTGCTATTAAAGAAGATTCAAATAATTTATTAAATGTTAATCTTGATAACTATTTATATGATGAATCAGAACTAGAATTTGATTTGACAAACAATTATAAAATATATGATATGTGTAATGTTGAATTAAAATTCCATCAAAATTTAATACCTAAATATAATTGCCCTGATAATTTATCAAGCTTTGATTATTTAAAAAAACTATGTATAGAAGGATTAAAGAGAATATTTGGAAGTAGTGTTGGATCAAAATATAAAGAAAGATTAAAATATGAATTATCTATTATAAATGAGATGAATTTTTGTGACTATTTTTTAATAGTTGAGGATTATGTTAAATTTGCTAAAGAAAATGGTATCATGGTAGGACCAGGCCGTGGTAGTGCATCTGGTTCTCTTGTTGCATATCTTCTAAATATTATAGAAATAGATCCTTTAAAATATAATCTTTTATTTGAACGTTTTTTAAATAAAGACAGAGTTACTATGCCAGATATTGATATAGATTTTGATGGCGATAGAATAGAAGAAGTAATAGACTACTGTAGGGATAAATATGGAAACAAAAATGTTGCTTCCATTATCACATATTCATCATTAACTACAAAACAAGTTTTAAGAGATGTAGGAAAAGTCCTTAATATTGATGATAAAGAAGTTGATTATTTTATTAAAATGTTTGATAGAAAGGATTCAATTTTAAATAACTATAATAAGTCTGATAGAATTAAAAATCATTTAATTAAGAATCCAGAGTTAAAGGAATTATTTGATGTTTCCTTAAAACTGGAAAATATAAAAAAACATGTATCTGTTCATGCATCAGGTGTTATTATATCTGAAAAATCTATTGATAAGGTTATTCCTTTAGTTAAATATAAAGATACTTATTTAACAGGATATCAAGCAGAATTTTTAGAAGATATTGGCCTAATAAAAATGGATTTCTTATCACTTAAGACATTAACAACTATAAATAATCTGATTACTAGTATTGGTAGTATTGATTTTAAAAAAATACCTTTAAATGATAAGGATACAATAGATATATTTAAAACTGGAAATACACTTGGAGTGTTTCAATTTGAGTCTCCAGGTATGATAGAGACATTAAAAAAATATAATGCAAATAGTTTTGAAGATATATACAACATAATGGCTTTATATAGACCAGGGCCAATGGATAATATAGATACATATATTAAAAGAAAAGATAAAAAAGAAGTGGTTGATTATTATAGTGATAAATTAGAACCTATTTTAAAATCAACTTATGGAATAATTATATATCAAGAACAAATTATGCAATTAGCAAATGTTATGGCATCTTATACTATGTCAGAAGCTGATTTACTTAGACGCGCTATGTGTAAGAAAAAGGAAAATATTTTAGTATGCGAAAAAGAAAAATTTATTAGTCGCTCAGTTGATAATGGATATAGTCTTGAGTTATCTTCTAAAATATATAATTTAATATTAAAATTTGCTGAATATGGTTTTAATAAAGCACATGCTGTTGCTTATTCTATAATTTCATATAAAATGGCTTATATTAAAGCTCATTATCCACTTCATTTTATGAAAAATATTTTAGATAGTGCTATTGGAAGTATAAGTGATACTAAAGATATAATAGATAATGCTAGAGAAAATTCTATTAAAGTTTTGAATCCAGATATCAATCAAAGTAATGTTCAATATACTATAGTAGAAGATCATTTAATATATCCTTTTACTAACATAAAGGGTATGAATGTAATGGCGTCAAATCATATTATATTAACTAGACAAGATGGTTTTAAGGATATATTTGATTTTGTTAAAAGAGTTGATTTGAAAATAGTTAATAAAGATATTATTAAAGCTTTAATTTATTCTGGTGCTTTTGATAAAATAAGTTTTAATAGAAGAACACTTATTGAAAATATAGATGTAATATTAAACTATGCAGATCTTGTTTCTGATTTAGCTGATGATACTATTGAGATACCTAATATAATAGAGTATGAAGAGTATAAAGAGTCAGAACTGGCAAAAATAGAATATGAATATTTGAATTTATATTTAAATATTCATCCAGTTACTTTATATAGAAAAAAATATAATTATCCTATTTCTACAAAGGGTGTATCAAATTATATGAGCAAGAATATTCATATAATAGGGAAGGTTGAAAAATACAAAAAGATTACTACAAAAACAGGAAATGATATGGCATTTATGACTATATCTGATGAATATGGTAAAATGGAGTGTACTATTTTTCCAAATGAATACTTAAATATAGAACAGATAGAAATTGGCGATATTGTTATTGTTTATGGTAAGACTAATAGTAGAAATGGAAATGATCAGGTCATTGTTAATAATATTAAAGTAATAGAAAGTTAAAAAATTGAGGAAATCTCAATTTTTTTATTAAAATAAAGATGTTAAATACTTTTTTTATATTTGATTTAATGATATAATTTATAATAGGGTGAGGCTAATGAAAAAAACAAAGATAGTTGCAACTATAGGACCTTCTAGTAAAGATGAGGCAACATTAAAAGAAATGATTTTATCAGGTATGGATATTGCAAGAATTAATATGAAATATGCTACATATAAATTTGCGGAATCTATTATTAAAACAATAAAAAAATTAAATGATGATTTAGATACTAATGTAGCAATTATGCTTGACTTAAAAGGACCTGATTTAACAGTTGGTAAGTTTGAAGGCGGAACTGCATATCTAACTAAAGGAACAAAAATAAGAATTTATAATGATGAAATAATTGGAAACTCAACAAAGTTTTCAGTAAATGTTAAAGATTTTGTTAAAAAAATAAAAGTTAATACATCAATAAAATTAGCCGATGGTATGATTGAACTTTTAGTTATTGATAAAGAAGATGATTATTTACTTTGTAATGTTGTAGTTGGTGGATTTATAGAAGACAATAAAGGCATTAATATAAAGAATAATAATTTAAATATACCTTTTTTAAGTGAAAAAGATATAGAAGATATAAAATTTGGAAGTAAAATGAATGTTGATTATTTAGCACTTTCATTTGTAAAATCATTTGAAGATGTTTTAAGTGTTAATGATTTATTAATAGAACTGAATAACTCTCATATAGCAATTATTTCTAAAATAGAGACAACAGATGCAATAGATGATATTGATGAGATAATTGAAAATAGTGATGGCGTTATGGTTGCTCGTGGAGATTTAGGGGTAGAAATACCAATAGAACGTGTACCAGGAATTCAAAAACAAGTAATCAGTAAATGCCATAGATTTGGAAAAGTTAGCTTAGTATCAGCTGAGATGTTACTTTCAATGGAAAACAACTCAAGACCTACAAGAGCAGAGGTATCAGATGTTGCTAATGCAGTACTTGATGGCGTTGATTGTGTAATATTATCAGGTGAAACTACAATTGGAAAATATCCTGTTGTAACCATAGATACAATGAGTAAAATAATTGAATCAACTGAACTTGATTTAAATTATTACGAATTTATGGACAAGACAATGCGTACAGAAAAACAAGATATATCAGGTAACATTGCATATAGTACTATAGAATGCGCAGATAGACTTAAATGTAAATTTATAGTCGTTCCAACAATGAGTGGCTATACTGCTAAAAAAATAAGTAGATTTAGACCAAAGTGTCCAATAATTGCTTTATCACCTGATAAGGATGTTGTTAAAGAACTATCCATGTATTATGGAATATATGCTGTACATATTGGAGATGTTAAAACATTTGATAAAATGATGAAAGTAGTGCATGATACAGCAGTTAATTTAGGAAGCACTACTGGTGATAAAGTAATAATAACAGGGGGCTATCCATTTAGAGAAGTTAAACATACAAATTTTATGAAAATAGAAGAGATATAGTTAGGGGTTGATAATATGCTAGGTGAACAATTTAAATTTGATTTAGATAAGTCTAAAGCAATAGAAGCTAACATTATCAAAGGTGAAAAATATCGTTTTACTATTCTTAGTGAAAGATTAATTAGAATGGAATATAGTGAGACAGGTACTTTTGAAGATAGACCAACAGAACTTGTATGGTATCGTAATATGCCTAAAGTAGAATTTGAGGTTAAAGAAGATAAAAGAATTTTGGAAATAACAACAAAATATTTTAGATTAACTTATAGGAAAAATAAGAAATTTTATGGTGGCAAAGTTAATTCAATGAAGAATTTAAGAGTTCATTTATTAAATTCTGATAAGATTTGGTATTATATGCATCCTGAGGTAAGAAATTATGGCGCACCTGGAATGAGCTTAGATGATAAGACTAAGTTAAAACTTCAAAAGGGATTATATTCAGTTGATGGATTTGCTTCAATTGATGATTCTAAATCTAATATTTTTACTGCTGATGGTAGTATTGAAAAGAGAATTGAAAATAATATAGATATATATTTGTTTATGTATTTAAAAGATTATGCCTTATGTTTAAAAGACTACTTTGCTATAACAGGATCTCCTGCTTTAATTCCTAGATATGCATTAGGTAATTGGTGGAGTAAAAATGAAAATTATAATGATTATTCTTTAAAAGAATTAATAGATAATTTTGAGGCAAAAAAGGTTCCTATATCTGTATTATTACTTGATAATTGTTGGCATTACAACCATTATAATGAAAAAATAATTGATTCAGGTTTTTCTTGGAATCATAATAATTTTAAAGCTCCAAATAGTATGATTAAATATCTTCATTCAAAAGGAATTAGACTTGGACTAAATGTTAATCCACTAGAAGGATTATATCCTATTGAAAATAATTATGAACAATTATGCAATAATTTAAATACAAATGCTGAGGTAATTCCATTTAATGTATATGACTCAAAATTTATTGATGTCTATTTAAATGTTCTTATTCATCCACTTGATGATATGAATGTTGATTTTTATTGGATAGATGAAGAAAAAGAAGATAGAATTAAAGAACTATATTATTTAAATCATTATCACTTCTATGATATGATGAGAAACTATAAAAGAAGACCTATGATTTTAGCACGTAACACTTCAGTTGCTGCTCATAGATATCCTGTTTTATATTCAGGTAAAACAATAGTAAGTTGGGATACTTTGAAAATGATACCTTTATTTAATGCTAGCGCAACTAATATAGGTGTTAGTTTTTGGTCACATGATATAGGTGGATATTATAAAGGTATTGAAGATAATGAACTTTATACTAGATATGTACAACTAGGAGTATTCTCACCTATATTAAAATTTGGATCAGACGCTGGAGAATATTATAAAAGAGAACCTTGGAGATGGGGAATTAAAACTAATCAGATAGTTAAAGATTACTTAAATTTAAGACATAGATTAATTCCATATTTATATACAGAAGCATATAAATATCATAAATTTGGAACTCCTTTAATTATGCCAATTTATTATAAAAATCCTGAGATGTATGATGATGATACATTTAAAGATGAATATTATTTTGGATCTCAATTCTTTGTATCACCAATCGTTAAGAAAAAAGATTATGTTATGAATAGAGCAATACATAAATTCTTCCTACCAGATGGTGTATGGTATGACTTTGTTACAGGAAAAAAATTCCCTGGTGGTAAAGAATATATATCATTCTTTAAAGAAGAAGATTATCCAGTATTTGCTAAAGCAGGATCAATTATACCAATGGGTAAAAATCCATATATAAATGATACAACTCCTCCTGATACATTAGAAGTTCAAATATTTCCAGGAAGAAGTAATACTTATAATTTATATGAAGATGATGGCGTATCTGATTTATATAAGAAAGATTTTTATTTACTTACTCAAATTGATTATAACTATATGCCAAATAACTATACAGTTATAATGCGTTCACTTGAGGGTAAAAGTGGTATTATACCTGATAAGAGAAACTATAAATTTGTGTTTAGAAATACTAAAAAAGCAGATGATGTAATTGTATACTTTAATGATACAGAAATTAACTCAGTAGCTTATGTTAAGGGAAATGATTTTGTTGTATCAGTTAAAGATGTTCCATCTATTGGTCAATTAACTTTAAACTGTAAGGGTAAAGATATTGAGATTAGTGCGGATAGAATTATTAGTGAAGATATTAAATCAATTATATCTGATTTACAAATTGAGACATATCTAAAAGAAATGGTAGATAAAATACTATTTAATGAGAATTATTCAATTAAGAAAAAAAGAATTGAAATTAGAAAAATGTCTCGTAAAGGTTTAGAGAAAAAATTTATTAAATTATTCTTAAAACTACTAGAATATATTGAAATAGTTTAATTGACACATATTTACAAAAAAAGACATGTATAACTTTAAAATATGTCTTTTTTTTGATATAATTAAATAAGATACGAAAGGAGCGTGTAGATATGAAAAAATATTTATTTTATGTAGTAATAGCTATGTCATTTTTATGCACTCCTAGTGTAAATGCTGCAACTAATGTAACAGGAATTATAGTCGGAAAAAATAATATAGTTACTAAAGCTCCAAATCTAACAATTCCAGGCAATTCATGTACATATACTGGAAAAGAAAGAGAAAATTATGCAGAGCCTGGAAAATTACATTGTTTAGATGCTAATGATCCTAATGCAATAATATTAAACTACGATTCAATTATTCCATCTACTGTATCAACTTGCCAAAAAGGATATTATTATATTAAATCAGGTTTTCCAAGAGATGGTAACAATCACTATGGTTATATATGTGCTGATAATGTAGTAACTGAAATAAATGTGAGTGAAGAGTTAAAAAATGAATTTAGAAATGCTGGCATACCAGAATCATACTGGCCAAAGTTAAAATTATTAAAAGATATTCATCCTAATTGGACATTTAGAGCTTATAACACTAATATCGAATGGAAAGATGCAATTGATGGAGAGAGTCCACTTAGACTTAACTTAATTCAAAGTTCAAATCCTATATATCTTTCTTATATGGAAGGATCATATGACCCTAAAACTCAAAGTTTTATACAACTTGATAAAGGCGGATTTTATCAAGCTAATAAGGAAACAATTTCATATTATATGGATCCTAGAAACTTTCTAGATGAAAAAAGTTTATTTATGTTTTTAAATTTAGGATTTAATGAATCTATTCATACATTAGATTCAGTTAAATCAATTATTAAAGGAACAGACTTAGAACAATATGCAAATTATTTCTTAGAAGCAGCCACATATGATGGAAATAGAGTAAGTCCTATTATGCTAGCTGCAAGATCTAAACAAGAGGTTCTTAAAAATAATGTTTTATCAAATTCAGCAAATGGAACTAGTTATTTAGATAAAGGAATTTTCTATAATTTTTATAATATAGGTTCATATCCAACTTGTACATTAGACGATGGTAGTGAAGGTGCTACTATACAATGTGGATTAATGTATGCATATAAACATGGCTGGTCTACAGCTGAGATAGCAATTAAAGAAGGTGCTAAATTTATAGCTGAGGCATATATTAATAATAATCAAAATACGTTATATTTCCAAAAATTTAATGTTGTGAATAATAAATATAACAAATACGATCATCAATACATGCAAAATTTGAAAGCTCCATACAGTGAAGCTAATTCAATGGCTAATTCATATAGTGATATGGGAATAATTAATAGTTCATTTGAATTTATTATTCCGGTATTTAATAATATGCCAAATGAAGAAGTAACTCTTCCAACAAAAGTTAATGAAGAAGAGAAAAAGCAAAGAGATATCGAACAAGCAGTTAATGATATTGGAAGTATTTTATCGAAAGCTGGATATAATTTTAGAGGAAGCTATTTAGTTGGAGTTAAAATAAATGAAACAGCTGGTAATATGATAAGCAAAGTTGGTAATGGTGCAATTGCAATTAGAGATGGTGTTAATATGGATTCTAATACTACATTAGGTACTGCTGATGTATTAAAAATAGCAGGTAATTCATATAGAATAATTGTATATGGTGATGCCACTGGTGATGGTAAGGTTAATGCACAAGATTACGTTAAATTAAGAAATTATATAATGCAATCATCTAGCTTATCTGGTTCATTTAAGGAAGCAGCAGATGTTAATAATGATGGTACTGTTAATGCTATGGATTATGTAAATATAAGAAATTATATTATGGGTAATGCTAGTGTTTTAAAATAATAAGGGGATGAAGTATGAAAAAAATATTTTATATTTTAACATGTTTATTATCATTTATGATTATAGAAAATGTAAGTGCTGGTAACTTAGGTGTTTCAGCAAGTAAAACAAATGCAACTATAGGAGATAAAGTAGTAATTTCTGTTAGTGCTAGTGGACTTGCTGGAAAATTTTCAGTTACGAGTTCAAATGGTTCTGTACTTTCTGGAGGAACTGGTAGCACATGGATTGATAATGGTTCTCAGACATTTGTCTTTAATGCAAATACTGTAGGTTCTGCTACAATTATAGTTACTCCTATAGATGTTGCTGATTATTCAACAGGTGGTGCTTATACAGCCGGTAAGTCAGTCAGAGTAAATGTAAAAGCTAAACCTGTAGTTGTATTATCTAAAGATAATTCATTAGCTTCTTTAGGAATTGAAGGAAAAGAACTAACTCCAGGATTTTCTAAAGATACATTAGAATATTCAGTTGAATTAGATCCTGATACAACAAAGGTAAATGTACAAGCAACTCCATCTGCTGGTGGCGCTAGTATAAATGGTGCAGGTGAAAGAGAAGTACAAGATGGACCAAATAGATTAGAGATAGTTGTAACAGCTGAAAATGGAAGTTCAAGAACTTATGTAATAAATGCAACAGTTAAAGAATTTGATCCAATTAAAGTTAAAGTAGAGGATATTGAATATACTGTAGTTAGAAAAAAATCAGTACTTGGTGAAGTAAACGGTTATGAAGCAACAACAGTAGATATAAATGGAACTGAAGTTCCTGCTTTAAAATCACAAGTTACTGGATATACTTTAGTTGCATTAAAAGATGAACAAGGGAATCAAAACTATTATATAAAAGATAAAGATAATTATATTTTATATAAAGAATACACATTTAATAAAGTAGTTTTAGTACCTCTTCCATGGAATAAGAATTTAATTCCAAGTAATTATAAAAAATATACAATTACATATAATGATTCTAAGATAGATGCTTATAAATTAAATAAAAAATCTAAATATGCGCTTATATATGGTGTTAATGCTGAGACTGGTGTTGAGAATATTTATATGTATGATAGTGTTGAAGATACACTACAAATATATAATCAAGAAGAGACTAAATCTTTAACAAATGATAAACACTTATA
>JAFUZI010000024.1 GCA_017476705.1 Bacilli bacterium | reverse complement strand
TTCACCATCATGTTCATTCATTTGACATCCATATGTTTTTACAAAATATTTTTTACCTTTACCTAAACTTTCTAAATGTGCATTCATAATATATTCATCAGTTAAAACTTTAACCTCTTCGCGAGTTCTTCTTTTTGCATTTAATAAATTAGGTAGTTCCATAATATCACTTCATTTCCTATAAGATATTACCATAAAATAAAATATTTCGCAATAGATTAGGTATTAGTTAAAAAGTTCATATATAATTTTATATAATTGTATTTACTTTATCTAAAAGTGAATTAAAAGCTTCCTTATCGCCGATTAAATTAATGGAAAATGTTTTGTAACCTATTCTATTAATACTTGCACCACAATGATACATAATCTTATTATCGATTATAAAATATCTATCATGAAAACTATTATTAAAAATCACTTTTAAATTATGGTATTGTTTATTATATTTTTCTATATCTTGTAAAGTTAAAAGATTATTTTTTTTAGTTATAATAATTACATCAACATTAAGCGTTTTAATAATATCTAATAATGTTTTATCAGCATACGAATCTACAATTATTAATTTTTTAGTAGCATTTTTAAATATATCTTTTATTTTTGAGTAAGCATCATATATTTGACCATTATAATATATTTCGTTAACATTTCTTTTTTCTTCTAATTTATCAAAAGCTTCTTCAATTATTTTTAATCTTTCATCGTGATCTATTACTAAATTGTTAATATATTTTTGCTCTAGCAAACTATCTTTAATAAAATGTCTCATTTTTACAAAAGTATTTATAATATTAATACTAGTTTGAATCGCAGTTTTAGAATGTAATAATCCTGAAAGCATCGCAACACCTTGTTCTGTAAAAACATACGGATTATATCTTCTTCCTCCTCTAACTTTTGAGGTCACAATTTGTGACCTCAAATCGTCATATTCCCTATTCGTTAACTGAAACATAAAATTATCAGGAAATCTTTCAATATTTCTTTTAACTGCTTGCATAAGAACTTTTGTTTCAACTTTATATTGTTTTGCTAAGTCACTATCAAGCATTACTTTCTTTCCTCTAATCTCATATATTAAATCTTCAATGGCTACATCATCTTTAGAAACTATATCATTCATTAAAAAATCACCTTCATTTTTTTAGCGCTTAAAATATATCCAACACTTATAATCATATCTAAATTGTAATAATACGTTGGTTTGGAACTTAATTCGGAATTTCCGAATTTACTCAATGTTTCTTCTTCAGACAATTCATTTGAACCATATATTTTCTTAATATGTTCATTAATTGTTGATTTTGCCTTACCAAATAATTTTGCCATTTGTGATTGTGTTAACCAAACAGTCTCGTCTTTAACCTTAACATCTAATTTTACTTCACCATTTTCAAAAATAATCATTTCATTTTCCATATATTGTATCCCCCTATCATAAATGATTTACAACATACAGCATACAACAAACAACTATTTTAGGCACCTATAATCTTTATACCAAAATTATGTTCGCATGTCAACATATAAAAAAAGATGTTTAATCTTTTAAAGCTTTAAACATCTTTTTCCATAAATCTTTTGAAGAATAATTAAGTATTCCAACTTTATAAATCTTTAGTCCATATTTAATTAATAAATAGTTAAATAAAACTAGAAGAACAAATGAAATAACTAAATCAAATATACCAATTTGTCCAAGCACCAATAAAGATGGTGATAAAATTGCTGATATTAATGGAATATATGAACATATTCTAATTAATATAGATCCTTTAAATACACCAGCCATAATGGCCATATAGTATCCTGCTAAAGATACAATCATAATAGGAGTTTGAAGTTGGTTAAAATCTTCTGCATTAGTTGTCATACTAGCAAGTATTCCTGCAAGAAGTGAATAAGCTAGGAATGTTGCTAAAAGCAATACAAGTGCTAAAGGTAAGATATATACCATTTTACTTATAAAATCACTTGAAAGTAGACTATCAAATGCAGGTCCTATTTTATCGCTCAACATTGATGTAATACTACTACTTCCCATAAATCCTCTAATAATTAATCCTATAACACCATATAAAATAATAAGTGCTCCTTGCATAATAACAAATATATTACCAGATAAGACTTTAGAGAAGAAATGTGTACTTGGTGATACATTTGATATAATAATCTCCATACCACGCGTAGTCTTCTCATCATTAATCTCTGTTCCAATCATTTGAACTAAGAATATAATAAGCATGAATACTGGAAGTATTATAACTGGGAATACTGAAGTCATAATTATTTCCATCATTTCATTTTCTGACTTTTTATCTTCGTCTAATATTACTCTTTCAATTTCTATTGGATTATATATTTTATTTAATTCCTCTACTGGAATATTAGATTTTAAAGTTGCTATTGAAATTTTTGCTTGATTAATTGCTTGAGATAAAACTTGATAATCAAGTGTTTCAATATAACTATTAGATATCATTTTAGCACTTATTACATTTTTATCATCAGTGCTTATTATAATACCTATTTTTTTATCTTCATCTTTAATTTCTTTTTTTAAATCTTTTTCTGATTTATTATACTTATTTATTTTATATGAAGTTGTATCAAATACTTGCTTAGATGTTGCAGATAAAGTATTAGATAAAATATCATATGAATAATCTGTATTATCAATTATCAAAACTTCTGTTTTTTCGTTAAAGTCACCACCAAAGAATTTAATTATTGAATCTATATTAGCAACGCCAATAATTATTATTGCAAGTATTATATTAGCAGCTACAAACCACTTTGTATTAATTTTACGTTTTAAGCTAACGCCAGTTAAAAATTTAAGTTTATTTGTCAAATTCTTCACCTACTTTTGTTACAAATATTTCGTTTAATGATGGTTCTTGTACTTCAAATTTTGTAATATTCTTTTTCTTCTTTATTACATCAAATACATCTTTAACATTGTCATTACTTTCAATTATAACTTCAAGTTCATCTGCTCTTTCAATTACATCAACAACACCTTTAACGCTCATAAGTTCATCTTTAGTTACATCACCTTTAATGAATATATCTTTTTTCTTATATTCTTCTTTTATATCTTTTAAATATCCATTAAGTACTGTTTTACCTTTTAAGATAATTACAAGTTTTTTACAGAATAACTCTACATGCTCCATTCTGTGAGATGAAAAAATTATTATACTTCCTTTTTTTGATAATTCAATTATTTCATTTTTAAACATCTCAACATTAAATGGATCAAGTCCACTAAATGGTTCATCTAAAATAAGTAATTTTGGTTCATTTATAATAGCAGTTATAAATTGAATTTTTTGTTGATTACCTTTTGATAATTCTTTTATTTTTTTATCTTCATATTCAGAAACGTTAAATTTTTTTAAATAACTCCTCATTCTTTTTATTATAGTATTCTCATCCATACCTTTAAGTCTACCATAAAAAATACATTGTTCTTTAACTGTCATTTTAGTAAGAAGGCTTCTTTCTTCTGTTAAGAATCCTATCTTATCAGTTACACTATAATCTATTGGTTTACCATCTAGTGTAATCTCACCCTTTGTTATATCTAAAAGGCCCATAATCATTCTAAATGTTGTTGTTTTACCTGCACCATTCACACCTAATAGTCCAAATATTTCGCCAGGTTTAACTTCAAATGATAGATTATCTACAGCTTTAAATTTTCCATAATATTTTGTTACATTTTTTACTTCTAACATATTATCACCTTTCTATATTAATAATTTTACCAAAGAAACTAACTATATTCAATAAGAAATGAACAATTATCATTGTTTACTATAATCATACTATAAAATATTTAAAAATCCTTCTTAAAACAAAAAAACTTCAATGTTTTGAAGTTTTTATTTTACCATTCCCAATTTCTAATTTCTTCCATATCTTGACCGTGCTCTTTAATATAAGCTTTATGTTCAACTAATTTATCTTTACACATTTGATAAACGTTAGAGCCCCTATTACCAAGTTTAGGTAAGTATTTTAAAGCATCCATGACAAGATGATATCTATCTATTTCATTTTGAACTCTCATATCAAATGGAGTTGTGATAGTACCTTCTTCTCTATATCCATGGACATGTAACTCCTTATTATCTCTTTTATAAGTTAATTGATGTATTAAATTTGGATATCCATGGAATGCAAATATAATTGGTTTATCTTTAGTAAATATTGCATTATATTCTTGACTAGATAATCCATGAGGATGTTCTTCTAAAGACTGTAATCTCATTAAATCAACTACATTTACAACACGAATTTTTATCTCAGGGAAATTTTCTCGTAATATTTTAGTTGCAGCAAGTGTTTCTAGTGTTGGTGTATCACCTGAGCAAGCCATTACTATATCAGGCTCAGAATCTTCATCATTACTTGCCCATTTCCATATTCCAACGCCTTCAGTACAGTGTTTAACAGCTTCTTCGTAACTTAACCATTGAGGGCGTGGATGTTTAGATGCTACTATTACATTTATATAGTTTTTGGTTTTTATGCAGTGGTCAAAGCAAGATAGTAAGCAGTTAGTATCTGGAGGTAAATAAATTCTTGATATATCTGCTTTTTTAGTAACCAAATGATTTAAAAATCCCGGATCTTGATGAGTGTATCCATTATGATCTTGTTGCCATATATGAGATGTTAGTACATAATTTAAACTTGCAATAGGTCTTCTCCAAGGAAGCTCTTTTGTAACTTTTAACCATTTTGCATGTTGACTAGCCATAGAATCAACTATTCTAACAAATGCTTCATAACTATGCATAAATCCGTATCTTCCTGTAAGTAAGTATCCTTCTAAGGCTCCCTCACACAAATGCTCTGATAGATAAGAATCTATTATTCTACCACTTTTAGACATATATTCATCATTCTCACCAACTGGCAATTCCCACTGCCTATTAGTTTCTTCAAAAGAATAATTAAGTCTATTACTCATAGCTTCATCTGGGCCAAATATTCTAAAGTTTTTATTATCTTCATTTTCTTTTATAATGCCACCTATAAATTTACCAAGTTCCATCATATCTTGCGCTACAACTCGTCCATGTTCTTTTATATCTAAAGCATAATCTTTAAAATCAGGAACACGTAGTTCTTTTAAAAGCATTCCTCCATTAGCATGTTTATTCATACCCATTGTATGTTCTAAAGAAGGAATAAACTCTCTATATTCATCCTTAAATCTACCATTCTCATCAAATAATTCTTCAGGTTTATAACTTCTAAGCCATTTATCTAAAATTGAAAGTGTTTCTTCATTATTTACAACGACTGGAACTTGATGAGCTCTAAATGATCCTTCTATTTTTTTACCCATAACTTCACTAGGACCAGTCCATCCCTTTGGAGTACGTAAGATAATCATAGGCCAAAGTTGACGAGGAGCATTAGGATTATCTTGAGCAGTTTTTTTAATCATTTTTATTCTCTCAATTGCTTTATCTAACTCTGTTGCCATAGTCTCATGCATTATAGCTGGATCAGATCCTTCTACATAATATGGAAGCCAACCATACCCTTTAAATAAACAATCAAGTTCTAGCTTAGATATTCTAGATAAAACAGTTGGGTTAGATATTTTAAATCCATTCAAATGAAGAATTGGAAGTACTACTCCATCAGTTCTAGGATTTATAAATTTATTTATATTCCAAGAAGTTGCGAGTGGTCCTGTTTCAGCCTCACCGTCTCCTACAGTACATGCAACTATTAAATCAGGATTATCTAAAACAGCTCCTAGTGCATGTGATAAACTATATCCAAGTTCTCCACCTTCATTAATAGAACCAGGTGTTTCAGGAGCAACATGGCTTGATACCCCACCAGGAAATGAAAATTGTTTAAATAATTTTTTTAAGCCAATCTCATCTTCTGTAATATTTGGATAAATCTCACTATAAGAACCCTCTAAATATGTATTAGATATCATTGCATTACCACCATGACCAGGTCCTGAGATATAAAGCATGTTTAAATCATACTTTTTAATTACACGATTTAGATGTGTATATATAAAGTTTTGACCAGGTACAGTTCCCCAGTGACCAACTACATTATGTTTTACATCATCCATTGTTAAAGGACGTCTAAGTAAAGGATTATCCTTTAAATAAAGTTGCCCAACAGATAGATAATTGCTTGCTCTAAAATATGCATCCAATACTTTAAGTTCATTTTCATTTAATGTCTTCATAATATCTTCCCCTATTATTTATTCTATATATAATTATACAATAAATCGTTTAAAAAAAGCAATCAAAATTGCTCTTTTATTGTAACTCAGATAAATCTAGATCATCTTCTACTTTATCGTTTACATCATCAACAGTGTCTTTTGCTTTTTCAATCATTTTTTCTGCTTCTTCAACATTAGATGTTGGATGATATTTTTTGTTCCATGCATCAATTTCAGCTTTAACGCCAAAACATGTTCCAACAACAATTAAAATCATTAAAACGATTATAAAAAAATTCTTCATACATTCACTCTCCTATTTTTATTATAAACAATTATTATCAAATTTAAAAGTGTAAAATTAACTAATTTACACTTGTTTAACACAAAAAAAAGAAGCCTATTTTATAGCTTCTTTTCTAGATAAGTTAAGTCTTCCTTTTTTATCATATCCTAAAGATTTAACTACTATTTCATCTCCGACTTTAACAAGATCACTTGCTTTATCAGTACGTTTAGTATCTAATTGAGATACATGTACTAATCCTTCACATCCTGGCCATAGTTCTACAAAGCATCCAAAGTCTTCTACTTTAACAACTTTTCCTTTATAGATCTCACCATCTTCTACTTCTCTTGTTATATCTTTAATCATATTAGCAGTTTTATCAATTACTTCTTTATCAGTATGATAGATAATTACTCTACCATCATCTTCTAAATCAACTTTAACAGCATTAATATCATTTACTGCATCTACTCCTGAAGCTTCACAGATAATCTTAGTAATCATCTCTCCACCTTTTCCAATTACATCTTTAATCTTATCAGGGTTAATTTTAAATATCATTGTTTTTGGAGCATATTTAGAAACTTCTTCACGAGGTTTTGCTATTTGAGCTTCCATAACATCTAATATTTCAAAGCGAGCTTCTTTTGCTTGATATAAAGCTTCTTTTAAAATTTCTTTAGTTATTCCTTTTATTTTAATATCCATTTGAAGTGAACATATACCTTTTCTTGTTCCTCCAACTTTAAAGTCCATATCTCCTAAGTGATCTTCCATACCTTGAATATCAGTTAATATTGTATAATTAGATCCATCTTTAGATGTAATTAGCCCCATTGCAATACCAGCAACTGGCGCTTTTATTGGAACACCTGCAGCCATTAGTGACATACAGCCTGCACAAATTGTAGCTTGGCTAGATGATCCATTTGATTCTAAAATTTCAGATACTACACGTACAGTATAAGGAAATTCCTCCTCAGAAGGCATTACTTGTTTTAAGCATCTTTCTCCTAGTGCTCCATGACCAATTTCACGACGTCCTGGAGACCCATATCTTCCAGTTTCACCTACTGAGAATGCAGGGAAATTATAGTGTAACATAAAGTGTTTTTCAGCTTCTAAACTAATACCATCTAACGCTTGATATTCATTTAATGCGCCAAGCGTAGTTACAGCTAAGGCCTGAGTCTCGCCACGAGTAAATAAAGCTGAACCATGAGTTCTTGGAAGTAAGTCTATATCTGTAGATAAAGGTCTAATTTCTGTCATACTACGTCCATCTGCTCTAGTCTTTTCATCAACTGTAATAGATCTAAATATATCATATTCAATACTTTCTAATACTAATTTAACTTTAGTAATTAAAATATTTAATTCTTCTTTATCTAAGTCACTATTTTCTTCTTCATATTTTTCTACTACTTCTTCTTTAACAGCATCAATAGCAGCATATTTTTCTAATTTTTCTTTAATACGCATTGCTTTATCTAGTTTGTCTGAAGCAAGTGTTTTTACATTTTCACGTAATTCATCAGTTATCTCTAACTTTTCATATTCCATTTTCTCTACGCCAATTTCTTTGATGATTTCTTCTTGGAAACTACATAATTCTTTAATAGCCTCATGACCAAACATTAATGCTTCTAACATATCGTCTTCTGATACTTCTTTAGATCCTGCTTCAACCATGTTTATTGCATATTTAGTACCAGCTACAGTTAAATCAATATCTGATTGTTCTAATTCATCTGGTGTTGGATTTATTATAAATTCACCATTAACTCTACCTACTTTAACACCAGCAATTGGACCATCAAATGGTATTTTAGAAATACTTGTTGCAAGAGATGAACCAAACATTGCAGTTAATTCAGGAGAATTATTATTATCTACTGATAAAACAGTATTAACTACTTGAACTTCATTTCTAAAATCTTCTGGAAACATTGGTCTCATAGGGCGATCTATCATACGTGCAGCAAGTGTTGCAGCATCTGTTGGTCTTCCTTCTCTTTTAATAAATCCACCAGGTATTTTACCTACTGAATATAATTTTTCTTGATATAAAACCATTAATGGGAAGAAATCTGATAAAACATTAGCATTATTAGAAACAACCACAGTAGATAATATTACTGTATCACCATATCTAACTAAAACAGCTCCATTTGCTTGTTTAGCAAGCTCACCATGTTCAACAACTAATTCTCTTCCTCTAAAATTTAATTTAAATACTTTTTTCATTCTTTACCTCTTTTCTCTTTCATTATTATTTGCTATCTTCAAGTGCTTTATTTTTAATTAAGCTTTTTACTTTTCTTTTACATACATTTTTAGGGCCATGATAATCAATATGTTTAGCTAAACTTACATACATTTTTTTAATTCCTATAACCTCATCACCTAAATTACAACAAGCTAAATTATGTTTAATATATCTATTAGCAAGTAAATCATAATACTTTACACTCCCATATTTTTCTTTTCTTAAAACTATAGTAGTTCTTGTGTATTTAGCATAACGCTCAACTATAAAATGAGGTTGATATTCAATATTATCAACTGTATATACTTTTGTTATGTAAACATCATATATATTCATATTTCCTCCAAAAGAAAGACACTCAAAAAAGAGTGCCTACTATATTATTATTTTCTTAAACCTAAACTAGCGATCAATTCTCTATAACGTGTAACATCTTTTTTAAGTAAATAATTTTGCATACTACGTCTTTGACCTACTTTTTTAAGTAAACCACGTCTTGAATGATGATCTTGTTTATGTTCTTTTAAATGTTCTGTAAGTTCGTTAATTTCTGCAGTTAAGATAGCTATTTGAACTTCAGGAGATCCTGTATCATTAGTACCTCTTGCATATTTTTTAACGATTGCTTCTTTTTGTGCTTTTGTTAATGCCATAAATCATTTCTCCTTTCATAAATATTCGCTTAATTCTGAGAAAAAAGTCGGAGACTCTTAATTCCAAGAGTTAAGTACATAATTAATATACACTAAATAATAAAATAATGCAACATTTTATTTTATTTTTTTTGGTGGGATTATACTAAAGTTTACTGTCCCTTCTATGTCTTTTTTTAAAACAAAGCCTATATATCTACTATCAAGTGAATTTGATCTATTATCTCCAAGTACAAAATACATATCAACAGGTACAGTATCTGATATAAAATCATCTGTTTTCTTTCTAGTATAATTTTCTTCTATTAACTTATCATTTATATAAAGTAAATCATTATTATAAGTAACTTTATCGCCAGGAAGTCCTATAATTCTTTTAACTAATTTATTACCATTATGATTAAACACTACAACATCAAAACGTTTATAATTTTTGTCCATCTTATTTAAAAGCAATATTTGATTATTTTTTAAAGTTGGATTCATCGAATCTCCATCGACTCTAACAGGAGTTGCAATAAATAATCTAAATAATATAACAGCTAATATAATTACTACATAAGGAATAACTTCATTAAGCATTTTCTTCATATTATCACCTATTTAATTATAGTATAAATTAAAGAAAAAAGAAAGCTTTAAGCTTTCTATTTAGATAATTCTTTATCTCTACGTTCTTTAATTCTTGGTTTACTTACTAAAGATCTTAAATAATAAGGTCTAGCTTGTCTTACTTTACCTTTTCTAACTACTTTAACATAAGCAATTTTTGGACTGTTCATTGGATAAGTTTTTTCAACACCAACACCAGCAGATATTTTTCTTACGATAAAGTTTTTAGCAACACCAGAGTTTTTTATAGCGATTACGATACCTTCGAAATCTTGAACTCTTTCTTTGTTACCTTCTTTAATGTGGTAACCAACAACAACAGTATCTCCAACTCTAAATTCAGGAATATCTGTTCTAATTTGATCTTTAGTTATTTTTTCAACTAAATTCATAATGTCACTCCTTTTCTTTTATACGTGATCATATAAAATAATACATCGGATCACAAGTATCACCAATATATCATAAAATTAGCTTTTTGTAAAGAGTTTATCTACTTTTTCCAGTTTTCTCTTTTTTCTCTTCTTTATCATATTCTAATTCTTGATATATTAATTTTGTTTTTATTTTTTTCTCAAGTAGATTTATTTTTTTATTTAAAAGGTTTATATATTTATCATCTAGATATTTTCTATATTTATATTCGATTATTCCTTTATATCTTTCAATATTATCTAATACTTCTCTTAAATCAGATGAATCATCATCAGATTCCTCAATTATATAATTTAGATAATAGTTTAATTTTATTTTATTTTTTCTTT
>JAFUZI010000023.1 GCA_017476705.1 Bacilli bacterium | reverse complement strand
TTTTCTAATATTTATTCTTTTTTAGATAGAGAAATATCTTTCTTGGAAGATGAGACTTTTTCTAAATATGATCCTATTATAAATGGATATACATATGATAATATTGTTGATTACTATTACGATAATATGATAGTTGCTAAAAAATGTGAAAATAGTTTATGGTTTGAGACTGTTAATAATATGTCATTTGATTTAGTTAATAAAAAAAATGGAACAATTTATAATTTACCTAGTATTCATTATGGAATAGATAATAATAAATGTTATATTTATGGTATACAAAGAATAAACTCTGTAAATACTGATAAAAAAATAGAAAGATCATTATACAAATTAAATAAAGATGTTATGACACCTGTTAATCATCCATCTTTTGTACTTGCTTTAAAAACATTTATAGATATGTTATTTAAAGAGAGGATAACTGATATAGAAGTTCCTTTACTTGAAGTGTTAAACTATGATTATCATGAAATAATAAGTAATAGAACTAAAGAGATGTTTGAGCGTCAGTGGAAAGATATATCTGATTTAGATGAAGCTGAAATTGAAGAATATGAAATAGATAAAGAAATGTATGCTAAGTTTGTTGATAAAGAGGATATGATAAGTAAAAATAAGGTAGAGAATTTAGCAAGTTTATTTTATAGGATTAAAGAACAATTCGATAATATAGAAATTACTCCAGATGATTTTAAATTAAATGTTAAAATAAAAGAAAAAGTTAAGAGGCTGTAATTATGAAAAAATATGAGGAAATTGAAAGAAGTATTATTAAGAAGTATCGAAAAGAAATATGGTCTAGATTTGTAAAAGGTGTTGCTGACTATAATATGATTGAGGAAAATGATAATATTATGGTTTGTATATCAGGTGGAAAAGATTCATTTTTACTTGCTAAATGTATTGAAGAGTTAATTAAACATGGTAAGTTTAAATTTAATGCACATTATGTAATAATGAACCCTGGATATAACAAGAAGAATTTAGATAAAATATTAGAAAATGCTAAAAAACTTAATGTAAATATAGAAATATTTGAAAGTAATATATTTGATGTTGTTAAAGATATCAAAGAATCTCCTTGTTATTTATGTGCAAGAATGAGAAGAGGATTTTTATATAGTAAAGCCAAAGAACTTGGATGTAATAAAATAGCTTTAGGGCATCATTTTAATGATGTTATTGAAACAACACTTTTATCTATGTTTTATGGAAGTGAGATTAAAACTATGATGCCTAAACTTCATAGTGATAATTTTGAAGGATTAGAACTTATTAGACCTCTTTATTTAGTTAAAGAAGATGATATAAAATCATGGGCTAGATTTAATGAGTTAGATTTTATTAATTGTGCTTGTAAGTTTACGGAAGAACATTATAACAATAATGATGGAGTTAGTAAGAGAAAAGAGATTAAAGAATTAATTAAAAATTTAAAAAAGATTAATCCAAATATTGATGATCATATATTTAAAAGTATGGATAATGTAAATTTAAGTTGTATATTGGGTACTAAGAAAGATGGAATTTATGAAAGCTTTTTAGATAATTATGATAAATAATTATCTTTTTTATTATGTAAATAAAATGTATTTTTATTGTTTAAGTAATTTAATTTATGTTATAATAAATTTGACATAAAATATAAAACATAAGGGGAGATTTATATGTATCATTTTGTTGGAATAAAAGGATCTGGAATGAGTGCGTTGGCTCAAATCATGAAAAGACTTGGGTATGAAGTACAAGGAAGTGATGTTGAAAAACATTTCTTTACTGAGTCAGGGTTAGTTGAACTTGGTATTCCAGTACTTCCTTTTAGTGCGGATAATATTAAAGAGGGTATGAAGGTTGTAAGAGGAGCTTCATTTGATGATGAACATATTGAGATTAAAAGAGCTAAAGAACTTGGTGTACCTGTTTTTAATTATGAAGAATTGTTAGGTAGTTTAACTCGTAAGTTTAAAAGTATTACAATAGCTGGATGTCATGGTAAAACAACAACTACTTCTATGATGGCTCATGTGTTTAATGAGATTAAAGGCGCAAACTATTTAATTGGAGATGGAACTGGTTTTTCAAACAAAGAAAATGAAACGTTTATATTAGAGGCTTGTGAATATAAAAGACATTTCTTAAACTATACTCCACAATATGCAATAATTACTAATATTGATTTAGATCATGTTGATTATTATAAAGATATTGATGATGTAATAGATGCTTATAATACTTATGCTAATAATGCTGAAAAAATGGTTATAGCTTGTGGAAATGACCCATATACACATTATCTTGATGTTAAAAAGCCAATATTCTTTTATGGAATAGATGAAGATAATGATATAATTGCTAAAAATATTGAATATAAAAAAGAAGGTACAAGTTTTGAAGTATTTGTTGAAGATAATTATTATGGTTTCTTTGACCTACCTATATATGGTAAACATATGCTACTAGATGCTCTTGCAGTAATTGCAGTATGCTATTATGAGAGATTTGATGCTAAAGCTGTTGCTAAAGCACTTAAGACATTTAAGGGTGCTAAAAGAAGATTTACTGAAACTATTGTTAAAGATAATGTAGTAATAGATGACTATGCACATCATCCAAATGAAGTTAAAGCAACTATTAAAGCTGTAAAACAAAAATATCCAGATAAAAAATTAGTAACTATATTTCAACCACATACATTCTCTCGTACAAAAGAGTTTGCAGAACAATTTGCAAACATTATGAATTTAGCTGATTATTCTTATGTTATGGATATTCATCCGGCTCGTGAGAAACAAGAAGATTATCCAGATGTAACTTCTAAATTAATACTTGATAATTTAGAACATGGTGAGAGTATTACTATAGATGATTCAGATAAATTAAAGAATTATACAAATACAGTATTATTATTTATGAGTCCAAATGATATATCTAAGCTAGAAAATGATACTATAGAAAAAATGAAAGAGGACTAATTATAAGTCTTCTTTTTATTATAATTGTTGATAAAAAGAAATTATTGTGTTATATTTTAAATATAATAATAGGAGGATTTATGAAAAACAAAGGATTCACATTAATTGAGTTACTTGCGGTAATAGTAATACTTGCAGTAGTAGCCTTAATCGCATATCCAGTTATAACTGGTATTGTTGAAAACTCAAAAAAGAATTCAGCTTTAAGAAGTATAGAAGGCTATGTAGAGGCAGCTAATAATGCAACTGTAATATATGATGTAGATAATAGTAAAGGAATAAATGTTACTACTGATAAGCATACATTTACAAGTGATGAAGATATTCTAGATTTTAGTAAGATAAAAGTAAAAGGAACAATTCCTACATATTCATATATAGATTTTAATACAAAAACTAAAGCAGTAAAAGAAGGACATTTTTGTATAAGTGGTTATAGCGTAATATATGAAAATAATCAAGCTAAAATATCTAATACTAATTATTGTCTAGATGCGGATTCTTCTAATAAGGCAGAGATAGGAACTGAATGGGTATTTGATTATAATGGTGTAGATGGAAATAGTCCATCAGTCCAAAGCTTTGAAGTTCCTAATAAAGGACTATATAAATTAGAAGTATGGGGAGCTCAAGGTGGATGGTCTGGTGGACAAGGAGGCTATTCTACAGGATATGTTTATTTAAAATCACATGATATGTTGTCTATAGTAGTAGGTGGCGCTGGAGAAGGTGATGGTTCACATGCTTATAGGGCTGGTGGATATAATGGCGGTGGTAATGCCCTTAGTAACGATGATAATCATACTCGTCAGGGTTCTGGTGGTGGTGCTACACATATAGCAAAGTCAAATGGGAATTACACTACTTTATCGAGCTATGGCTCTGCAGATGTTGCTAAAGATTATGTTCTTATTGTTGCCGGTGGCGGCGGAGGTAAAAGTACTAATTCGGTACTTTGGCCTAGCGTTGCAGGCGGAGCTGGAGGCGGAGTAACAGGTGAATCTGGCTCAGCAGTATATGAAAGTAGTACCCTTTTCCAAGGTTATGGTGGAACGCAAACTGAAGGTGGAGGCAATACTCTTAATCAAACTAAGGCTTCTTTTGGCCAAGGAGCTGATGGTATAGCTGCTGGCGGCGGAGGCGGCTGGTATGGCGGTGGTAATGCATCATATTCAGGTGCTGGTGGTTCTGGTTATATTGGTGGTGTTCCAGAAATCACTTATAAAAAAACAGTTTATTCACCATCAACAACAGTTGGTGGCCACACAGGGAATGGTTATGCCAAAATAACTTTGATTTCTTATTAAGATACAATTATGTATCTTTTTTTGTTGATTAGTAAGTTAATTAAGTGATATAATTTAAGTATAATAGTAGGAGGTATATATGAGACGAGGATTCACACTAATTGAGTTACTTGCAGTAATAGTAATACTTGCAGTTATAGCCTTAATTGCATATCCAGTTATAACTGGTATTGTTGAAAATTCTAAAAAGAATTCAGCTTTAAGAAGTATAGAAGGCTATGTAGAAGCTGCAAATAATGCAACAGTAATATATGATGTAGATAATAGCAAAGGAATTAATGTTACTGTTGATAAGCATATATTTACAAGCAATGAAGATATTCTAGATTTTAGTAAGATAAAAGTAAAAGGATCAATTCCTACATATTCATATATAGATTTTAATACAAAAACTAAAGCGGTAAAAGAAGGACATTTCTGTATAAATGGTTATAGCGTAATATATGAAAATAATCAAGCTAAAATATCTAATACTAATTATTGCACAGATAATCAAGAGTTACCTGTTGAGGTATCGCTTGGAACTGAATGGGTATTTGATTATAATGGCGTAGATGGAAATAGTCCATCTGTTCAAAGTTTTGAAGTCCCAAAAAATGGTTCATATAAACTTGAAGTATGGGGAGCTCAAGGTGGAACTGCATATACTCAATATTCAACTGGTGGCTCTGGTGGATATTCAGTTGGAACTATCGAATTGACTACTAATGACATTTTATATGTAGCAGTTGGTGGCGAAGGCGGCGTAAATAATAATAGTAAAACATATGGTGCTCAAGGTGGCTTTAA